>CAJOPJ010000112.1 GCA_905236325.1 uncultured Selenomonadaceae bacterium | reverse complement strand
TTGAATACGCATTGATTGTTGTTCAGCGACAAATTTTACCAGTTCAGTAATGCGATTGACTCTTTGCCCTGTCAAAGCACTTGCATATAAAACCGGCGCGTATTGCAGAAAACCAATTTCGGCGCGTAAGTCGTCGGTAAATCTGTTAGTTGAGCGGTCGTGCTTGTTTGGATAAATATCCCACTTGTTGACAACAATAACGCAGCCTTTGCCGCTGTCATGCGCATAGCCGGCAATTTTTTTGTCCTGTTCAGTGATTCCTGCCGGAGCGTCGATTAGCATTAAAACAACATCAGCACGATCAATCGCTCGCAAACTTCTGATAATGCTGTAGCGTTCGACAGCGTCTTCAATTTTGGATTTTCGGCGCATACCTGCAGTGTCAATCAGCGTAAACTTTGTGCCGTCAGAAAAAAAATGCGTATCAATTGCGTCGCGTGTTGTACCTGGAATATCGCTGACAATAACTCTATCTTCGCCCAAAAGCGCATTTACCAAACTTGACTTGCCAACATTTGGTCTGCCAATAACTGCAATTTTAATTTCATCTTCGTCCTTGACTTCAAGTTCAGTTTGCGGAAAATTTTCAACAACAGCGTCAAGCAAATCGCCAAGATTAAGCGCATTTGAAGCTGAAATTCCAAAAACATTTTCAAATCCAAGATTGTAAAATTCATACGCGTTCATTTCAAGTTCAAGCGTATCAATTTTATTCACGGCAACAATAACAGGTTTTGTTGTGCGGCGCAGAATTTTTGCAATATCTTCGTCCGCCGAAGTCAAACCTGCGCGACCGTCAACCAAAAAAATAATCACATCGGCTTCTTCCATTGCAATTTCAGCTTGAAGTTTAATGCCGCTGGAAATTTTGTCCTCAGTTTCAAATTCAATTCCGCCTGTATCAATCAAAGTAAAATCATTATCCAGCCAATTAGCGTCAACATAAATTCTGTCGCGCGTAACGCCCGGCATATCATCAACTATCGAAACTTTTTTCTTGCCGATTTGATTAAAAAGCGTTGACTTACCAACATTTGGACGACCGACTATTGCAACTATATTTTTCAAATTAAATTCCTCCATTGCAAAAAATTTTTTTAATTATAACAAAAAAATCTGCCTTTCGACAGATTAAAAATTTTTCAACCGGATTTTAAGTTAAATTTGATATTGAAGTTTAACAGCCTTGACAACATTTTTCATCAGCATTGCGACAGTCAAAAGACCAACGCCGCCGGGCACAGGTGTTATTGCGCTTGCAACTTCGACTGCCGCATCAAAATCAACATCGCCGACCAATTTTTTCGGCGCGATTCTGTTAATTCCAACATCAACTACAACTGCGCCCGGCTTAATCATATCTGCCGTGACAAATTTAGGCTTGCCAATCGCAGCAACTAAAATATCGGCTTCGCGTGTGACTTCAGATAGATTTTTTGTGCGCGAATGACAAACTGTAACAGTTGCGTTTCTGGACATTAACAAATGCAACATCGGCTTTCCGACAATATTGCTGCGTCCAATTATTACAGCGCGTTTGCCTTCAATTTCAATACCTGCCAAGTCCAACATTTCAAGACAACCTGCAGGCGTGCAAGGTACAAGTGCAGGACTTCCTGTAACCAATTTGCCGACATTCATTGGATGGAAGCCGTCAACATCTTTCAGCGGATTGATTCTATTTAAAATTTCTTCGCTGTGATTTTTAATTGCGTCAGGTAGCGGCAACTGAACTAAAATTCCATGAATATCTTTCGCAGCGTTCAATTCATCAATTTTATTAAGCAATTCTTCCTTAGTAGTATTTTCCGGCATTGTCACGACTTCAGATTTAATGCCAAGTTCTTCGCAGGATTTGTGCTTGTTGCGGACATAAACTTGCGACGCAGGATTTTCGCCGACAATTATAACCGCCAAGCCGGGCGTAATGTTAAATTTATTTTTGATTTCCTCAACTTCAAGCCGTGCCGATTCCTTAATCTGCGCGGCAAAGTCTTTTCCAGACAAAATTTTTGCAGTCATTTTCCCAACTCCTTTGACTTATTAGTTGCTGAAATTACAGATTCAATCAACGCCGACCTTACGCCGCCACGTTCCAAAGTTCGCAAGCCTTCGATTGTAGTTCCGGCAGGGCTTGTAACTTTGTCGCGCAATGCGTCAGGATGTTCTCCGGTTTCCAAAACCATTTTTGCCGCGCCGAGTAATGTTTGCGCCGAAAGTTCAATCGCAATTTTTCTTGGAAGTCCGACAGCAACGCCGCCGTCAGCCAATGCGTCAATCATTAAAAACGCATATGCAGGACCAGAACCACTCAGACCTGTTACAGCGTCAAGCAAATATTCCGGTACTTTGACTGCGCGACCAACTGTTGACCAAAATTTTTGCACAAGTTCAGCATCAGAAATATTTCCATTCAACGCATAAGCAGTCATTCCCTCGCCGACTGAAAGTGCAACATTCGGCATTGCACGCACAAGTGGATTTTTTGGAAAAAATTTTTCCAGATAAAAAAATTCTACGCCAGCCATAACAGAAATTATTATTGTCTGTGCAGGAATTTTATCAGCAAGCGCGTCCAAAGTTTTGTTTGCGTCTTTCGGCTTGACTGCGATGATTAACAGCTGAACTTCATTCAAAAAATCAGCTTTGACAGTCGCGTTGACTTTATAAAGCATTTTTAGTTCAGTGCAACGTTCAGCCTTGTGGTCGCTTACAAAAATATTTTCAGGTTGAGTAAATTTATTTGCAATGCCTTTGATTAGTGATTCTGCAAGTGCGCCGCCACCAATAAAGCCAATTTTAATTTCTGTCATTAGTTAATCACCTGCTCAAGGTTTATTGTCGCTTGCGAAAGTAATTTGCCTTTCGGCGGAATTTTTTTATCAGGCGGCGTATCTACAAATTCTATGCTGTCCAATAAATTTGTAACTTGACCGCGTATTTCTGCCAAGTAAACTTCATAAAGCCGCTTTTGTTCAGCAAGTTCAATTTCCGATAAACCTTCCGAGCGTTTTTTTCTTGCAAGTTCATTGATTCTTGCCAAAAGTTCTTTGGTAATCAAATTTAATTCCTCCAATTTAACTAATCGCTTCGTCACCAAGATAAGCGCGTATAACTTCCGGGTCGTTCTGAATTTCTTTCGGCGTGCCTTCCGCAATTACCATTCCATATTCCAAAACATAAATGCGTTCGCAAATGCCCATAACCAAACTCATGTCGTGTTCGATAAGCAAAACTGTCAAGCCGAATTGTTTTCTAATCCAGCGTATCATTTCCATAAGTTCGTGCGTTTCTTGCGGATTCATTCCTGCCGCCGGTTCGTCAAGCAAAAGTAACTTTGGTTTAGCAGCCAAAGCCCTTGCAATTTCCAAGCGACGCTGTGCGCCATAAGGCAAATTTTTTGCAACTTCGTTTGCGTGTTGGTCTAATTTAAAAATCTTCAGCAACTTTAGACTTTCAGCCTCAATTTCATCTTCCTCACCAAAATATCTGCCTAAACGCAAAACAGATTCAATCAAGCCGTACTTAACATGGCAGTGATAAGCAATTTTAACATTGTCAAGAACGCTAAGTTCACTGAACAGGCGGATATTTTGAAAAGTTCTGGCAATACCAAGTTTTGTAATTTCATAAGGCTTTTTATTGACAATTGAATTACCTTCCAGCAAAATTTCGCCGGTTGTTGGAACATAAACGCCGGTTATCAAATTAAAAATTGTAGTCTTGCCGGCTCCGTTCGGTCCGATTAAACCGATAAGTTCGCCTTTGTTGATATAAAAATTGAAATCCGCAACAGCCTTTAAGCCGCCGAAAACTTCAGAAACATTTTCAGTTTTAAGTAAAATTTTTTCAGCCATAAATCAAACTCCTTTACCATGAAGTTCAACAAATTTTTCTACATCATTAAAATATTTAAAATTGTCGTGAATTTTATCAATGTCCCAATTCCACCACTGAATTTTCAACAGCGACGCAATAATTTTTTCCGAAAACCTGTACTTGATAATCTGCGCAGGATTGCCGCCG
>CAJOPJ010000111.1 GCA_905236325.1 uncultured Selenomonadaceae bacterium | reverse complement strand
TTTTAATGGACGTTAGGATGCCTGAAATGGACGGCTTGCAGGCAACTGAAAAAATCCGACAACTTGACAGAGCCGACGCTAAAACTGTTCCAATAATTGCGCTTACTGCCAATGCTTTTGATGAAGATGTTCAGCGCAGTTTGCAAGCAGGATTGAACGCGCATTTAAGCAAGCCTGTTGAACCTGAAGTTTTATTTGCAACGCTGGAGGAAATGATACAATGATTAAAAAAATTTTTTTCAATACATTGTTGGCATTTTTAATTACTTCGACTGCAAGTGCATCAGCCGCCGAAAAAATTTTATTTATTCCCCACGACGACCGCCCAATCTCCTACCAACAAACAATTGAAGTAATTCAGCAACTTGGAATTGAAATAATTGCGCCGCCAAAAAATTTTTTGCAACCTGAAAATACACTTCAGCTTTGGAATTGGCTTGAATCAAATGCAAAATCTGCTACTTCAGCTGTAATTGCGTCTGATTCGCTGTTTTATGGCGGCTTAATTCCTTCACGCAAACATGAAATTTCGCAGGAAAATTTAAATCAAATGTTGGCGCGTTTTGAAAAAATTTGCCGAGACAATCCAAATTTAAAAATTTATGTTTTTGATTCACTAATGCGCACGCCGCATTTTGGAACTAAAGGCGATATTGAAGAACCGGAATATTATGCAATTCACGGCTCAAATATTTTTCAATACTCAATGTTGGACGACAAGCGCGATATTTATGGCTTGTCGCGTTATGAGGAAGATAATTTACGCCAACTGCGCCAAAGTATTCCTGCAGAAATTTTTTCTGACTGGATTGAGCGGCGCATAAAAAATCTTACTGTTACAAAAAAGCTGTTGGAATTTAATTCAACAGGTGTGATTGACTACTTAATTATCGGGCGTGATGATAATTCGCCGCTAAGCCAAACGCACAAGGAATATCGCGAAATTTTGGCTTGCGTGCAAAAATTTAATTTAACTGCGAATAAATTTCAATGTATGCCGGGAATTGATGAATTTAATTTACTGCTTTTGACGCGTGCGGTTAATGAAATGCTTAATGAAACGCCAAAAATTTTTGTCTGTTACAATCTTGGCAAAGGCGGTGATACTGTTCCTGCTTTTTCTGATGAAAAAATTTCAGCAAGCATTGACGCGTCGATAAAAATTGCGCACGCTGAAAAAATTTCCGACGCTTCAAGTGCAGATTTTGTTTTGCTTGTGAACACCGACGAACACGGTCAAACTTTGTGGCTACATAATCCAATGCCGGACGGCAGTCACTTCACGCCGAATTTAACACCTTCACACAGCACAAAAAATTTTGCGCGCTTGGTTGAAAAATATCTTGACAAAAATTTGCCTGTCGGAATTGCTGACATAAATTTTGCGAATGGTTCTGATAACGCGCTAATGAATATTTTGCTGAAAAAAAATTTGCTGTACAAATTGCAAAGTTATTCCGGCTGGAACACTGCCACAAATTCAACAGGTTTTGCGCTTAGCACCGGAATTTTGGCGCGTCATATGACCGAACAAGCTAAAAACAAACTTTTGACGCGCAGATTTTTAGATGACTGGGCTTATCAGGCAAATGTCAGAACCATTGTCGGCAATGAAATTTTCAGGCAATTCGGCGACGCGTCTTTATATTATAATTTTCTGGATAAGCGCGATTTTGCTGAAAATTTAAATACGCAGTTGATGATTAAATTTGCGCGTGAACATAATTTGCCGGTTGAAAATTTCAAAATAAAAAATCCTTGGAATCGAATGTTTGAGTGCGAAATTATTTTTCAAGATTAAAATTTTTCAGAAAAAAGTTAAATTATTGCTTTTATTAAAATGCTAGTGTATAATCGACTGCACGAAAGGAGCTGTTGACAATGATTGGCGATACCTTGCGTAAGGAGCGCGAGCGTCAAAAGCTGTCTATACAAGATGTTGAACAGGGGACGAGTATACGCTCGATTTACATAGAGGCGTTGGAAAAAGGCGACTATGACAGTTTGCCCGGCAAAGTTTATGCAAAAGGTTTTGTTAAAAATTACGCAAATTTTTTAGGTCTTGACGCAGATAAATTGTCGAAAGATTTTTCAGCAGAAATTTCTCCGCCGGTAATTGAGGTTGGCGATAATATTCCAACTGAAGTTATAACTGTTGAACCGCAAAAGCAATCAAAATTAAAAATTACCGAACTGAAAGAACCTGATTTGAAAGTCAAACATCGTGGCGAAAGTTCAAATTCAAGCCTGTTTATTATTGCGGCGGTTGTATTGATTGCGCTTTTTGCCGGTGGTGCTTGGTATTATCTAGATTCGCAAGCAGTAGCAAATGTAAATCCACCGCAACCTGAAGTAAATCAGCCTGTTGAGCCTGCGCCTGTTGAAAATCCTGTTTCGGCGGCGATTCCGCAAGATGGCGTAAATGTTCATGCAGTATTTACAATGGACTGTTGGACGCGTGTTATGATTGACGGCGTGGTGATTTATGAAGGCATGATTCCTGCCGGCGATGTTTATGACTGGCATGGAATTGAAGGCGTAACTTTGCGCGTTGGAAATGCCGGCGCAGTTGATATTACTTCAAATGGTCAATATTTTGGCACACTCGGCGGCGTTGGCGAAGTTTTGGAAAGAACATTTTTAACTACACCTTGAGGAGTTTTGAAAATTGCTTTTAAGAATAATCACAGGAATAATTGGAATAGCAATAGCGGCGGTCGTCATACAACTTGGCGGTGCGCCATTTACTTTTTTTGCAATATTATTGGCACTTGTCGGCTGGTATGAATACTCAAGCGCCTTTGAACGCACAGGAATTTATACTGCGCGAATTTTGGGCGGACTTTTGTTAATTTTGCTTTTATTATGCGCGTGGCTTGGCAATATTGAAGAAATTTTGGCTTGCTTGGTACTTGGAACATTGGTAATTTTTTTGCTTACAGTGCTCGGCGGCTTAAGTCCGGCCGACGCTTGCGTTTCTTCGGCAGGCGTACTTTATATTGGTATGCCTTTTGCATATTTAATTTTAATGCGCTTTTTTGCTGAAAAAAATAATCTGCCTGATTCACTTGAAAATTTGGCAGATTCAGTTATCACTCAAACTGTAAACATTGACATTACGCAAATTTTGTCTAACTTCAACTTTGAAACCGGCACAGCTTTAATTTGGACGCTTTTTATTTGTACTTGGTCAAGCGACACTTTTGCTTACTTTGTCGGTTCAATTTTTGGTTCACACAAATTGGCACCGCAAATCAGTCCAAACAAAACTATCGAAGGCTTTTTAGGTTCAATTGTCGGAACAACTGCTGCTGCTGTAATTGTCGGCAGTTTGATTTTTAATTTTCCGCTGTTCCCAATGATTGGCGCGGGTGTTGCATTGGCAATTTTTGCAACTCTTGGCGACTTGGTTGAGTCTGTAATAAAACGCTTTGCCAGAATCAAAGACAGCGGCTATTTAATTCCAGGTCACGGCGGCGTGCTCGACAGATTCGACAGCATATTTTTTACTGCGCCGATTTTTTATTACTTCGCGATCGTTATGTTGATGTAAAATATTATGCGTATTGCAATTATAACTTTAACTTTCAGCGGTCTGAATTTGGCAGAAAAAATTTCTGAATCGATTGGCGGACAAATTTTTTTTAAAGGACGCGATTTCGACAACATGAAAAAATTTGTTGCAGAGATTTTTGCTAAATTCGACGCGCTGATTTTTATTTGTGCAGCCGGAATTGTTGTCAGAATGATTGCGCCGCACATTGTAAGCAAACTTTCAGATCCGGCAGTTTTGGTTCTTGATGAACGCGGCAAAAATATTATCAGCTTGCTTAGCGGACATGTTGGCGGCGCAAATAATTTGACACTTGAAGTTGCAAAAATTTTAAATGCCAATCCTGTGATAACAACTGCAACTGATGTTGAGCAAAAAATTTCTGCAGATAGTTTTGCCAATCAACTTGGACTTACTCCACAGCCGAAAGACGCAATAAAAATTATCAATTCGGCAATTTTGCATGGCGAAGAAATTTTTTTGACAGCCGGAAATGTGAAATTAAATTTAAATCCGCAAAATTTAATTTGTGGAATTGGTTGCAAGCGCGGAACTTCAGTTGAAAAAATTTTTGCGGCAGTTGAATTTGCTTGCAAAAAAATTTCTCAACCGGTCGAGCGCATTAAATTTTTTGCCAGCGTCGATTTAAAAGCTGATGAAGTCGGCTTGTTGGAATTTGTAAAAAAAATCGGCAGGGAAATAAAATTTTTCAGCGTAATTGAATTGCAGCAGAAAATTTCTGATTACAAACTGCAAGAATCTGACTTTGTGAAAAAAACAATCGGCGTTGGCAATGTTTGCGAGGCGGCGGCGTTGTGTGCAGTTCAGTGTGGAAAATTTGCGCTTACAAAAAAATCTTTCGACGGAGTGACGGTGGCTTTATTATGGCAGGTAAAATAATTATTGTTGGTTTGGGACCGGGAAATTATTTTGATATGACTGCGCGTGCTAAGTCGGCGATTGAGTCGGCTGAAGTTATCGCAGGTTACAAGACTTATGTAAATTTAATTCCTGAACTTGTTGCAGGAAAAAAAATTATTGCAACGGCAATGATGCAGGAAACTCTCCGCGCAGAACTTGCAATTTCTGAAGCGCAAAAAAATCTATCTGTGGCAGTGATTTCTTCCGGCGACGCAGGAATTTATGGAATGGCAGGGCTTGTTATTGAAAAAATTTTGGACTTACCGGAAAATCTTCAACCTGAATTTGAAGTTGTGGCAGGAATTTCTGCAGTCAATTCTGCGGCAGCAATTTTAGGTGCGCCGCTAATGCACGACTTCGCAGTTATCAGCTTAAGTGACCTTTTGACAGATTGGCAGCTGATAAAAAAGCGCGTTAAATGCGCGGCCGAAGGCGATTTTGTAATTGCGCTTTACAATCCAAAATCAAAAAAGCGCGTCACACAAATTGAAGAAGTTCAACAAATTTTGCTGAAAATAAAAAATCCACAAACGCCGGTAGGAATAGTTACAAACGCAGGACGCGCCGGTCAAATAAAAATAATTTCAACGCTGGAAAAATTCACTCAGGAGGAAATAAATATGTTTTCGCTGATTTTAATCGGCAATTCAAAAACCTTTGTGAAAAATAATTTTATGATAACGCCGCGTGGCTATGAAATTAAGCAGGGGGTGCAATGATGATTCGCAACAGGGAAAAAATTAAGCTGATTTTGAAAGACGGCATCGAGGTTAATAGTATTTCCGACTTGCGCAAGAATTTTGACTTTAGAAAAATTATGCAGTACTTTCAAGACAGAAAATTGATAACCTGGCTTGAAAGTAAATTTTATGCTGATGAAGCTGACGCAGTTAAGGCTTTAAAATTGAATGACAAGTACGCGCCACAAAAAATTTGTGATATTTTGGGCGTGAATTATGAAGATTTTTATGAAGAACTTGACGACCCCGAAACTATAGCTTGGCGCAAAAAGCGTCGTGAACAGCTTAAAAAATTCACCAATGACGCTGAAATTTCAAAAAAAATTGACACAGTTGCTTTCAATCAAGACGACCTTGAGGACATTTTAAGCGATCCACACATGCCGGAAAAAATTTATTTGTGCAGTAATTTTTATAGATTTCCTTCCGGAATTTTACGCAAAGAATTTGTGACTTATGTAGGAATTGGCGAAAATGTTTTAGTTAAATTTGATACGCAAACGCCGGTTGATGTTTCAAAATTGGAAATTACTTTTGAAAATATTCAATTCACTGAGGAAGATGAAAACGCCTATC
>CAJOPJ010000110.1 GCA_905236325.1 uncultured Selenomonadaceae bacterium | reverse complement strand
CCGTGCTCAATGACAAAAATTTGATCTGCCGCAAAAATTGTTGAAAGTCTGTGTGCAATTACAAAACTTGTTCTTCCGTGCATAAGTTTATCCAATGCCGCCTGAACAATTTTTTCTGACTCGGTATCTAAAGCTGAAGTCGCTTCGTCCAAAATTAAAATTTGCGGATTTTTCAGCATAGCTCGCGCTATCGCCATACGCTGACGCTGACCGCCGCTCAAATTCAAGCCGCGTTCGCCAATTAAAGTTTTGTAGCCGTTTGGCAGTTCGCAAATAAAATTATCAGCATTAGCAGCCTTTGCCGCCGCGATAACTTCATCGTCAGTTGCGTCAAGTTTGCCGTAGCGAATATTTTCCATAACAGTCGTGCTGAATAGCAAAGTTTCTTGCGGCACGATACCGATTTGTTCACGCAGTGAATTTGTGGTTACATCGCGAATATCTACGCCGTCAATCAAAATTTTGCCGCTATCGACATCATAAAAGCGCGGAATTAAATTTGCGATTGTGGATTTACCTGCGCCGCTTGGACCTACAAATGCAATCATTTGACCGGGCTGAACTTCAAAGCTGACATTTTCAAGCGCATTGTGTTTGCCGTCGTAGCTGAAGGTGACATTTTCAACTGAAACTTTGCCTGTGACTTTTGACAAAATTTTTGCGTCCGGCTTATCGTTGACTGTTTCCTCCATATCAAGCACTGAAAAAATTCTGTCAATCGCCGCCATAGCCTGTTGTATTCTGCCATAAATTCTGGAAAGTCTTTTGACAGGATTTGCAAGATTGACTGCATAAGTTAAAAATGCGACAAGTTCGCCTGCGGACATAATGCCCGCCACAACTTCATAGCCGCCAAACCAAACAATAAAAGTTACTGCGACTGCCGCTAAAAATTCCACTGTCGGCGTGAGTAAACTTGTCAGCTGAACATTTTTCATAACAGCGCGGAAGTTTAAATTGTTTTCGCGCCGGAATCTTTGAATTTCATAATCTTCGCGCACAAAAGATTTTACAACGCGCACTGAAGAAATACTTTCCTGCAAAAGCGCAGTAATATCAGCCAATTTTTCCTGAATTAGAGTTCCGGACTTTTTAATTTTTTTGCCGAAAATTTTCATTGCATAGCCGACCAAAGGCACAGTAATTAAAGTCAGCAAAGTCAATTTCCAATCAATGTACAGCATTAAAACTATTGAGCCGACTAAAATTGCCGCTTCTGTGAAAAAATCAATCAAGTTGTCAATAATTGCAGACTGCATTGCGGCGACATCATTTGTAATGTAGCTCATTGTTTCGCCGGTTTGGTGTTTGTCAAAGTAAGACATTGGCATACGCTGAAATTTTTTGAACATTACTTCGCGAATATCAACCACAACATGTTGACCAATGTAGGAAACTAAATAACCTTGCCAGTAATAAAAAAAGCCGCGAATTGCAAACACAACCACAATGCTGATTGAAATTACATTCAGCATTTGCATATCTTTATCTGCAAGTACGCTGTCGATCATATCTTTGATAATCCACGGCAAATATAAATTTGAACCTGACGCAACCAAAATACAAATTATCGCCAAGCCAAGTCGTCCAAAATATGGCTTTATGTAAGCCAAAAGTCTTTTGTAATTTTTCATTTAAGATCTAAATTCCAAGTCATTTAAATTGACGCAACAAATTTATCGAAAGCAGCTGTGCCTTGTTCATTGCGTTTGAAAACTCCCGCGTGCGCCAAAACTTTGCTAAAGACAATTCCAATTTCCTTTTTTAGGATGTCGTCAACATTTTTTTCTGTGATTTCAAGGTATTCAGAGCGAATTTGTTTATACCAATCAGCGTGTTTAGCAATATCTTCAATAGCAGAAATATCAGCCGTACCTTTAAGCAAATTTTCTTTAACATACGCCATTTCATCTTTCAAACGCGCAGGCAGAACAGCTAAACCCATGACTTCAATTAAGCCGATATTTTCTTTTTTAATGTGGTGAACTTCGGCGTGCGGATGAAAAATTCCCAGCGGATGTTCATCACTTGTTCGATTGTTGCGTAAAACTAAATCAAGTTCATAAGCCGAACCGCGACGACGACCGATAGGCGTAATTGTATTGTGTGGCGCATCAGTTTCAGCCAAAATGTCAACGCTTGAGTCAGAATATTTTCTCCAAGCGTTCAAAACTATTTCTGCGCAGTCGATAAGTTGCTTGCGATTTTCTGAGCGCAAACGCAAAGTTGACATTGGCCATTTAACGCGACCGGCTTCAACTTCAGGAAAATTTGCAAATTTATAAACCTGTTCAATTTCCGCCTCAGCCATTGCAAATGTATAATGACCGCCTTGATAGTGATCGTGACTTAAAATTGAGCCGCCAACAATCGGCAAATCAGCATTTGAACCTACAAAGTAGTGCGGAAATTCTGTAATGAAGTCGCAGATATTTTCAAAAGTGTCGCGGCTGATTTTCATTGGCACATGTTCACTGTTCAGTAAAATGCAATGTTCATTGTAGTAAGTGTAGGGCGAATATTGCAAAAACCATTCATGACCGCGAAAGTTGAGCGGAATAATTCTGTGCGTTTCGCGTGCAGGGTGATTGGCATTACCGGCAAAGCCTTCATTTTCGCGGCAGAGTAAACATTTTGGATAGCCGGTTGACTTGACAGTTTTAGCTTTGGCAATATCGCGTGGATCTTTTTCCGGCTTGGAAAGATTTATTGTAATGTCCAACGCGCCGTACTCAGTTTCGGCTTTCCAAACAATATTTTTGTCGATTCTGTCTTTGCGAATGTAATTTGACGCGATAGAAAGTTTGTAGTAATCATCTGTAGCAAGTTCCGGCGATTGGTTGTAATCGATTTTGAAGTTGTAAATAACTTCGCTTGGACGCGGCATAACACAATCCATAATGCGCGTATCGAACAAATCGCGTTCATTGACTGTGTCGTCGATAATTTTTTGTTCAACTGCATAGTCCAAAATATTTTCTAAAATCGGCGTGGCTGTCGGCAGTTCTTCAGAAGTTTTTTCAGGCACAAATTCAGGAACTTTCAGCAAGTCGATAAGTCGATTTGCCGCATAGTAAATATCTGTGTCCTTCATGAGTTTGCTTTGAATTGCAAAATTAAGTAAGCGATTGATTTCTTTATTGATTGACATTTTTTAAACCTCCTGATAAATTGTCAACCACCAGCGACTAAAGTCGCCAGCTTGGGGAGTGATTACCAAAGCCGTTTAAGTCCGCAAGTTGCCAAACTGACTATAGCAAAGTACATTCAATGGAAATATTTTCCACAAAGTAAATTTTTTTCCTGTTAATTTGATAAAAAAATTTGCGCGTGATATTATTGCAAAAAAATTTTTTTTCAAGGAGTCCAAATAATGAAGCATATTTTGTCAGTTTATGTTGAAAATCAGCCAGGCGTACTTGTGCGCGTTGCAAGTATGTTCAGCCGCCGCGAATTTAATATTGACAGTCTATCTGTCGGCGTTACACAGTCGCCGGAATTTTCCAGAATTACTGTTGTTGTTCACGGAGACGGCGCGTTAATTGAACAGATGATTAAGCAGTTAGAAAAAATGCCGATAGTCCGCGCAGTTCAAAGGCTTGATGCAAGTAAGGCTGTTACGCGCGGAATGACTATGATTAAAGTTTCAGCCAACGACAACAACAGGCTTGATGTACTAAAAATGGCTGAACTGTTCAGAGCGCATGTTGTCGATGTTCAGCCGACAAATTTGATTTTTGAAATTACAGGCAATGATGAAAAAGTTACTGCGTTTTTAAGATTGCTAAAGCCTTATGGCGTTTTAGAAATTATTCGCACAGGTTTAATCGCACTTGAGCGCGGCGAAAATACTATTGAAGATTACAAGCAGTCTGCTGAATTTTATGGCAAAAATTTACTTTAAAAAAATTATCCTCAACCAATTTGGCAGAGGATTTTTTATTTTGAAATTCTATTGCGAAATTATTTTTCCTTAAAAACATTTTTAGGCTGTCCGCAAAGTGGACAGGTCCAATCTTCCGGTTCAGAATTTATATCGCCTTCATATTCAAAACCGCAGACAGGGCAAACATAAATTTTTTTTGGCGCGTCAGTTTTTGTTTCAGCCGGCTTGTATTTTTTTAAAATTTCTTCCAAAACTTCGCCGTGATGCTGTTCTTGTTTTGCAAAAATTTCCATTTCGTCCGCCGCTGTGTTGAATCCTGCTGCGCGAACTTTTTCTGCTATTGCTTTAACTTGGTCGTAGCCTGCGTATTCAGCTTTCATGACAGTTTCCGCCAACTTCCAAAAGTCTTGCGGATATTTGCCATTCAAAGTTGCATAAAAACCTGCGTGAACTGCTTCTTGATTGGCAGACTCAATAAAAGTCTTTGCAACTTCATCAAGACCTTGTTCCTTTGCCAATCTTGACAGTGCATAGTACATCATTGTGCCATTAGCTTCAGCCAGCATTGCTGATTTAACCATTGACTCAAGTTCTGTGCCTTTGGTTAAGCCATGTAAACTTTCCACAAAAAATTCCTCCTAAAAAATCCCAACGCTTAAAATTTTAGATAGAAAATACTTCTTGTAAAAATTAAATTTTCCTGCAAGTAAATCAACATTACTTCTTACATTGCAAATTGATTTTGACTGTGATAGAATTTCAACACTTTGAACAATTGGAGCGTTGATTAACTTGGATATGCGAAGATTTTTACCAAATACCTGCACGGCGGCAAATTTATTTTTTGGAATGTGTTCGATACTCTCGACCTATGAAGGCGATTTTTTTTATGGTTCGATATTTATCTTGTTTGCATTGGTTGCTGATGGCTGGGACGGCAGAATTGCGCGTGCATTTGGTGTTGCGTCGGAGTTTGGCAAGGAAATGGATTCACTTTGTGACTTAGGCAGTTTTGGAATTGCGCCGGCTTTTTTGGCTTATGTTTTTTGTCTGCACAATTTTGGAACTTTCGGACAAGTTGCGGCGATTATTTTTGCAATGTGCGGAATGTGGCGGCTTGCAAGATTTAATGTCAGCACAGGTGTTGTTCACGGCTACTTCATGGGCTTGGCAATTCCTGCCGGCGGTTGCATTGTTGCAACAACTACAATGCTTTTTATCGCAATGAACATTCACCCTGAAAATTTTGGCATGGTTTATCCAATCACCATAATAATCGTGGCGTACTTAATGATTAGCCATGTTCACTATCCAAACTTCAAAGGCGACGGCGCAGAAAAAATTTATTTAGCATCAAAAATTTTTGCGGCAGTTATGTTTGCGACAATAATTTTTTTCACTGTTGATTTTCCTGTGCAAGGAATTTTGACTGCTATTTTTTCAACTTACGCTGTCTTTGGAATTGTGAACTCACTGCTGACTTTGATGAATCGCGAGGTTTAAAATGTCAAAAATATTTCAACTGATTTTTATTTTGACTTTAACTTTGACAATTTTTGGTTGTGGAAAAACTGAAACCACAAAAACTCAACCTGCAGAATCTGAACCTGAACAGTCTGCTGAATCTGAATCTAAATCTGAAACTACAGAACCATTTCAACCTGTAATAATTTCATTTGTCGGCGATTGTACGCTTGGGACTTTTCAAGGCTCAGACAATGCTTTTGCTTATTATTGGCAGTACGGCGCAGAATATTATCTTGGCAATGTAAAAAATATTTTCTCGGCGGACGATATTACATTTGTCAACTTGGAAGGTCCTTTGACTGAACACCCTCAAGTTTTGCAAAAACAATTTCCAATGCGCGGCGAACCAAAATATGTTGATATTTTAAAAGCCGGTTCAGTTGAAATTTGCAACCTATCCAACAATCACATTTATGACTGTGGCGAAATTGGTTTTCAAGATACTGTTGACTTACTCAAGGCTAACAATATAAAATTCTGCGGCGAAAATTTTTCTGAAATTATCGAAGTTCGCGGCATGAAAATTGGTTTTCTTGGCTATCAAGGTTGGTATGATGAACCAACTTTGCGCGAAAAAGTTTCTGCCGATATTAACAAATTGCGTGAACAAACTGAATTTGTAATTGTTGAATATCACTGGGGAATTGAGCGCGAATATACTTCAATTCCTGACCAAGAAACTTTAGCACACTTCACTATTGACAGCGGCGCAGATATTGTTGTCGGAGCACATCCTCACGTCGTCGAAGGAATTGAACTTTATAATGGAAAATTGATTGCTTACAGTTTAGGAAATTTCTGCTTCGGCGCAAATAACAATCCCAGCGACAAAGATACATTTATTTTGCAGACAACGCTTGACAGGCAAGAAGGCAAAATTACAATCACGCCTAAAATTATTCCATGCAGAATTTCTTCAACAACAAGCTACAATGATTTTTGCCCAACGCCTGTTACAGGTTCAGAAGCTCAGCGCATTTTAAATAAAGTCGCGCAAGCCTCAAGTATTTATCCGCAAACTATAAATTTTCAGTGAGGTGATTAAAAATGCCTGAACCAATTTTACCTAATAGTTACAGGGGCAATTTCTATTAACAAACGTCTGAAAATAAAAAATTTTTTTCGTGATTTGGAGAGTGCGAATTGTTTAATTATCCATTTGATATAGTAATGATACCACTGCAAATTTTGCTGTTTGTGTTCACAATGTATTTTTTTATAATCGGCTTTTGCGGGATGTGGCGGCGTTCTGAAAAAAAAATTACCACGCCGCAAAAAAAATTTGCAGTGCTGGTTGCGGCGCACAATGAAAGCGCAGTTGTTGGTCAGCTGATTGAAAATCTGCAAGACTTGAACTATCCAAAAGATCTGTATGATATTTATGTTATCGCCGACAACTGCACTGACAACACTGCTGAAGTTGCAAGTGCGGCAGGAGCTGTTGTTTGTGAACGCTTTGATGAAGAAAAAAAATCTAAAGGCTTTGCGCTGGAATGGATGTTTGAAAAATTATTCAAAATGGAGGAGTCGGGCGAAAAAATTTATGACGCTGTGGCAATTTTCGATGCCGATAATTTAGTTCATCACCAATTTTTGATGGAAATGAACAACAGACTTTGCAAGGGCGATAAAATTATTCAAGGTTTCCTCGACGCTAAAAATCCTTACGACACTTGGGTTAGCGGAACTTTTGCCATTGCCTTTTGGCTTATCGATCATGTATCGCATCTTGCAAAAACAAATATCGGCTTATCTGCAGTTCTTGGCGGTACAGGTATGTGCATTACGCTTGATGTTTTGAAAAAGCACGGCTGGCGTGCTACTTGCCTTGTCGAAGACATGGAATTTACTATGAAGTCGCTGACTGAAGGTATCAAAACAACTTGGGCGCACGATGCGATTGTTTATGATGAAAAGCCGCTGACGCTGAAACAATCTTGGTATCAACGCAAACGCTGGGCTCAAGGTCAATTCGATGTTGCAGAAAGATTTATACCAAAAATGATTGTTGCAGGTTGGAAACGCAAGGACATTCGCATTTGGGACGGTTGCATTTATCTTTTTCAGCCGTACTTTTTAATGCTGTCATCAATATTTCTGATTCTCGGCTACCTGCAAATGATGTTCGGCAATTTTTACACCAACATTTACGCAGTTATGCCTTCCGACATTATGACTGCAATAATGATCGGTCAATATCTGATACCAATGATAATTTTAATTAAAGTTCGTGCGCGTGCAAAGTCTTGGTTTTATTTGCTGGTTTATCCACTATTTTTTTATACTTGGATACCAATTATTTTTTCAGGTTTCATTCATCGCAACGAACATGAATGGGCGCATACAAAACATACGCGCTCAATGAACTATGATCAAATGAAACGCGAAGAAGGTCGCGGTTAATTATAAAAAAGCTAAATAAAAAAATAACCTCCAATTGGAGGATTTTTTTTTATTTAATTAACGCCAGCTTTTCAGATTTCAATTCGCCGGCTAAAATTTTTCCAACACCTAAAAATTTTTCTTCAAAGTAAACTTTAACCAATTTGTCAGGTAAATTAACTGTAGTTGAAAGTCCACTGCAAAATGCTTTTATTCTGTGCGGCGGCAAAATAAATTTTTCAAACTCAAGACAAGTTTCAATCGACTGCAAAAAATTTTCAGGCGCAATTTGTAAATTTTCCAAGTCAACAGCATTTGTTAAATTAAAATTGCCGACGCGTGTGCGTTGCAAATTTTTCAGCGTCGCCGGCAAATTCAAATTCAAACCAAAATCAACAGCAAGACTGCGTATGTAAGTTCCTTTCGTGCAGTCAATTACAGCAGTCAAAACATTTTTATCGACGCTTAAAATTTCAAATCTGTTTATAAAAACTTTGCGCTTAGGCATTTCAAAATCAATATCTTTGCGCACTAAATCATAAGCCTTGCGACCATTGATTTTTATTGCTGAAAATTTTGGGGGAGTCTGTTCAATTTCGCCAAGAAAATTTTTAGTTGCATTTTGAAGTTCGGCAAGATTTGGCATTGTAAAATTTTCCGACTGCCGAATAATTTTACCTTCCAAGTCTCCGCTGTCAGTCGAAGTTCCAAACAAAATTTCTGCGCGGTAAGTTTTGTCGCAGTCAGCAAAATATTCAATAAATTTAGTTGCCCTGCCAATAGCGACAAGCAAAACTCCGCAAGCCGCAGGGTCAAGCGTTCCTGCGTGTCCGACTTTTTTAGTTTGAAAAATTTTCCGAACTTTGTTGACTGCGTCGTGGCTTGTTATTCCTGCAGGTTTGTTTAAATTTATAAAGCCGTCCATCAATTTTCAACATCTTCAAGTGCAAGTTCAATATCTGAATTGAAGTCAGCTTGCGAAATTTTATTAACCTCGACCATGTAGTTGCCGATTGCGTCAATCAAGATTTTTTTAGCGTCATCAAAATTTTCCTCAATCGTGCAACCTGCTGCTCTAACATGTCCGCCGCCACCAAGTCTTTGTGCGATTTTGGAAACATCGACAGTCTTTGAACGCATACTTACGCGGCAAATTTTTTTTGCTTTGAACTTCAGCAGGAAAGCAACCTCAACGCCTTCAATCACGCGTATTAAATCTATCAAGCCTTCGGTATTGTCACTTTGGGCGGAAAGTTTTTCATCGACAAACATACCTGCAACTTTGCCGCCGAAATACAATTTAGTAGTTTGCAGGGCAAGGCTGAGAATTTTAATTTCGTGCGCCGTGCGTCGTTCAAGATTTTCAGAAACTAAATTTGGCATAACGCCAAGTTCGACAAGTTCAGCTGCAGCTTTGAAAGTCGCAGGTTTTGTGTTGGAATAGTTGAAAAAACCTGTGTCAGTTGCCATACCGATATAAAGACAAACCGCCATGTTCAAAGTCAGTTCAACGCCAAGAATTTTGCTGAAGTAGAAAATAATTTCACAAGTTGCGGAGGCGGTTGCGTCTACATACAAAAAATTTTCAGCATTGTTATTGGTGACATGGTGATCGATATTTAAAATTGGCGCGTCACAAACTTCAATCACCTTGCCGACTCTGTCGGGCGCAGTATCTAAAATAACCAGCAAGTCAGCTGAAATTTTTTCACCTTCGACAGGACGTTTTATATCTTCCGCGCCGGGCATTGTTACAAAATTTTTTGGCAGTTTGTCGTCAATATAAATCGTCACGTCCTTGCCTAAAGCCTTCAGAATTTGATAAAGCGCAATAGTCGAGCCGATAGCGTCGCCGTCAGGATTTACATGCGCTGTCACGACAATTTTATTTGCGGCTTTTAATTTATCCGCCGCGTCTTGCAAAGTTATTTTCATTCAGCAGCCACCTTTCCGTCCAGCAAATCTTTCATAATTTCCGCAATTTCAGTTTTGTTTTTCAGACTGTCACTGATTGCCGTAAAATAATATTTGTTGTGGTCAACATTGTTTGCAAAGTGCATCATAGTTGCCGAACATTCAATTTTGTTTAGCGGCTGTTTTGTCGTATCACGCTTGAAGTTGTAAATTGCGCGCGAAATACAAATCAATTCGCACATTTTATAACTTGCAACAAAAGTTCCAAAATTCTGCGCTATTGAAGTGTTAAAGGTAAATGGATACAAGTTAAAGAAAAATTCATTTACTAAATAATTTTCAAAGAGCGTAGAAAAATATTTTTGAAATTGCTTGCGAAGTCTTTTCCATTTATTCCAATTTTCCACCAACTCAGTCAGCGAAACTTGTTTATTTTCATCAGGTTGAATTTCCAAAACATCTACAACAAATTTCAAAATATTTGCGTCATAAATGTTTTGAGCTTTTAGTCTATCTTCATAGCCGCCATAAATTGCCTCAAAAATTTTCATCATAATTTTCATTCGCTCGTGCTCATCAATTTCAATTTTCTGCGCCAATTTCAATGCGTCGCCTTGCAAAAATTCATCAGACATATAATAAGCCGAAACATCTGCCAAGTTGTCGAGTTCTTTAGTTTTGATAAGTTCGTCAAATTTGTCGAAATAAAATCCCAGCACAATCAAGCGTTGGTCGATTGTCATTGAACGCTCCTGCAAAATTGAAATTGTTGTTTGCTGATAAATTGTAATGTGTTCAGGCTGAATACTTTCAACCATCAGCAACGGCGGATTTTGGATTGTTATTCTGCCAATGTCATCATGTTTTCTTTTTGGAACCTCGACATATTCAAAAGCCATTGGTTCTTCAGGTAACAAAGCCAGTGCCGCAACGACAGGACAAGTTAAACTTAAGCTGCGTTCAAAAAAATCCTTCATTACATAAGTTTTGCGCGGATAACTTACACAAGTAATTGACAAATATTCTTCGCCGTACTGACGCTGAATTTTGCAAAAGTTATCTTCAGTCAACATTGGACATCTTCTTTGAGAATCCAAAACAACAGTGTAACAATCGCGCTCGGGATTTTCTACCAAGTGTTTTGTAATTTCTTCAGCTGCACTTTTCGGTCTGATGTGCGAATATTTTTTGTAAGTTTTTTTATCAATATCAATTGCCCAAGTTTTGCAACAACTTGCTCTACAGGCTTGACCATTACATTTAAATTTACTTACATATTCCGGCTGAAAGTATGGAAAAGTTTTTTGCATTTATTACGCCCCCTTGTTAATGTCAAGCAAAATTTTTTGTATTTTTTCACTGTAATCAAGCGAAGTATCAAGCGCGAAAGAAATTTCAGGCGTAAATCTGATTTTTATTCTGCGTCCAATTTCGCGTCTGATAAATCCAAGTGCGCTTTGTAAGCCTTTTAGCGATTCTTGAACTTTATCTTCGCCGCCCATTATGCTGACAAAAATTTTTGCTTCGCGCAAGTCGCCTGTCATTTCAACATCAGTTACAGTTACAAAACCAATTCTTGGATCTTTTATTTCGCGCAGAAGCATTTTGCTCATTTCCTGCTTAATAAGCTCCTGCAACTTTTCAATTCTCATTTGACTGCTCATTACACTACCTCGATTTTAAAATTTTTTTTAGTATATCACAACGCAGTTTTTACAGCAAAAAATTTTCTGCTTAAAGGAATTTTTTTATCGAAGTAGAAATTACTTTTTCAACAATCGGTGAGGTGATTTTTTTGAAACTGAAAAAATTTTTTGTCGGCGGACTGATTTTGTCGGCAATTTTTATAAACGCGCCAAATGCTTTGGCTGATGATGTTGAAGTTTTTGGCGATGAATTTTCTGATGACCCAATCGAAAATGTCGAAATTGAAATTATCGAAGTCGGTGACGATAATTTTGATGACGACTTGAACTTTGACGAAGAAACCCCGCAGCCTGAAGAAATTCAACCTGAACAACCTGAACAGCCGCCTGTAGAAACTCCGCCTGTTGAAATTGTTCCTGTTGAAACTCCGCCTGTTGAAGTTGAACCTGTTGAAACCCCGCCGGAAATTCCAACTGTTGAAATGCCTGTTGAAATTCCGGCTGAAGAACCTGTAGCCGAAATGCCTGTTGAAGTTGAACCGGCAGAAACTTATCAACCGCGTCAGTCTTTAAATTATCGACAACGCCAGGAAGAAATTGAACGACTTCAGCGCGAACAACGTCGCGAAGAACGCCGATTGAAGTTGGAAAAGTTGCGCTTTGTCAAATTGACTATGGACGAAAATTATATCTACTACTTGGACAAGGAAAGCGTTGTTTGGCGCAGGTTGCCATATTCAGCCAGCGAAATGATTGCTGATGTTTGGATTAGAATGATTGAACGCAACGATACAGACCTTTTGCCTGAAGAGGAAGTTCCCGAAATTGTCTTTGCACATGACAACGGCAGACGCTTCCGCCCAACTGATGTTGAAGTTTTGCGTCACCGCAGATATCATCTTGAACATTATTATTTGCGTCCGGAAAGGCGACAAATTCAATTTCTTTGTGAACTTTCCGACATTGAAGGTCGTCCTCAAAACACAATCACAGAGCGCGAATACAACTACAATAATTGGGAAAATTTAATTCCTGATTCAATCGAAACAAAAATTTATCGTGCAGTTACAAAAGTTATCGGCACAAAACGCGCAAATGTAAATAATCCTGCGTCATTGGTTGATACCATTGAAGAATACGCAAGAATTTCGTTAAGATAAAAAAAATATCCCGACTCAATCGAGTCGAGATTTTTTATTGAAAATTGAAATCAGCATTTTAATAATTATCTATAGCAGGTGACAAAATGCCAATCAACAAAAATAAACCACAAGACGCTTTTGAGGAAACACAAAAAAATTCTTCCGAAACTGAAGAAAATATTTTCATTCCGGAAGAACCTAAATTTTCGCTGGAAGATATAATTTTGTCCGACGCAGTTAAAGCGCAAATTTTGGACGTGGCAACTTACGCCGAGAATTCCTACAGAGTTTTTGAACTTTGGGGCTTTAAAAACACACATAAATTTTCAAAGCGCATTGGAATAAATCTTTATGGTGCGCCTGGAACCGGCAAAACTATGGCGGCTCATGCTATTGCAAAGTATCTCGGCAGAAAAATTTTAATTGTCAACTACGCAGATATTGAATCAAAATATGTTGGCGAAACGCCGAAAAATATTCGCAAGGCTTTTGAAGCTGCAAAAAAAAATAATGCAATTTTGTTTTTTGATGAAGCTGACGCAATTTTAAGCAAGCGCGTTACAAATATGACGCAAGCTGTTGATGTCAGCGTTAATCAGACGCGCTCAGTTATGCTGATGTTGATGAATGAATTTCAAGATTTTATAATTTTTGCGACAAATTTTATTGAAAATTTCGATCCTGCGTTTATGCGCAGAATTTCTGTTCATGTAAAATTTGAACTGCCGGACGAAGATTGTCGCAGAAAACTTTGGCAAAAATATATTCCTGCCGAACTTCCAAACAACATTGATGTTGCCGAAATTGCAAAAAAATTTGAAGGCTTATCAGGTAGCGATATTTCAACTGCAATGCTTAATGCGGCGTTTAAAGCTGCAAGATTAAACCTTGACGCACTTGATAAAAAACTTGTTTTTGAGGCTGTAGAAAATATTTTAGTCAGCAAAAAAGCCAATGCCGGTGAATAACGACATTGGCTTTTTTTATTGCAACAAACTTAGTATTGCGCTTGAAGATTGATTGGCTTGAGCCAGCATTGATTGAGCGGCTTGAAGCAGAACATTGTTTTTAGTGTAGTTGGTCATTTCTTTAGCCATATCAGCATCACGAATTGTGGATTCAGCTGACATAATATTTTCAGTCATTGTAGTGATATTTGTAGCTGTGTATTCAAAGCGTTGCAAATATGCGCCTATATCGGTTTGCTGATTTAAAGCATAATCAATCGCGCCGTCAATAACGCGTATTGCAATATTAGCTTGTTTTTGCGTTACAACTGAAATATCATCCAGCGTTTTATTTTGAGCATTTTGCAAAGTTTCAAGCCATTCAGCCTGCAAATCTTTGTCATAGCTTAATGCCTTATATCTGTTTTCGTCAGCAGCATTTACAAAATAACCGTCCTCATAAACGCCTGTATCGCTATCAAATGATTTAGTTTCATTGATTAAAGTTTGCGTGCCCATTTTCTTGGTACGCATATCATAAAAGCCGATATTTGTAGCTTGATTTGCTTTTGTACCATGTTGAATTTTTAATTTTTTTTCAGTCATTCTGAGTTCGGCGTAGGTGTAAGAATTGCCTTCAGTGTCAATTTCAGTTGTGTAGCCGTCGGGCCAGATAACTTTCAAGCCGCTGTAAGTTGTTGAAGTTTCAGTTGGCAATTTCCAAGTTTTTGGATCTGTAGTTTCAGGAACGATATCCTCAGCATTTTTTGAAACTCCGCTACCTGCGTCAGAACCTGTAATTGCGCCTGTGTCGTTGTCATAAGTACTGACATTATTGAATGTGTCATAGTATTGAATATTTATTCCGAACTTGTCTTTCAAAAAATCAACTACTGTGCCTTCTGCAAAAGTAACTACCATACCATCTGATGTATTTTGATAATTTGAAACAGTTAAAGCTGTCATATTATAGCCTGAGGTATTATTAACCACATTCATAAATTTTGAAATGAAGTCGCTTTGATTTATAAAAGTTCCGCCGGTTGCTGAATTTATTGCTGCGTCAAAGTCAGTTGAACTGCCACTTGTATTTGCTAATTGTTGCATCAATTTTTTTGCAACTTCAGCTTGTGAAGTGGCTTTTCCCGCGTCAACAGTAGCCTTTGCCATATAGCGCATTGCCAAAAATCCTCCGGCATAAACATCAGTGCCTTCGTCGCTTGTGCCGTTCAATGTTGCCTCAAGTCTTGCAGGATTTTGTAACAAGTCAACTATAGTTCCGCCGCGATTATCTGCACCTTGAACAATTTCGGCACTGCCGCCTTCCTTGAACCATTTTGGCAAACTGTTAAAGTCAGTGATATTTGCCGCCATTGCAGCGTGAACAAATTCATGTGCAAGCGTTCTATCAAGATACATTTTAGTGGCACTGGCAGTGCCATTTGGATTTGTTGTATCTACGCTGTCATAATATTTCATATTGACATAAAGTTCCAGTTTGCTTGCTTTTGAACCGGCGGACGACCAATTAGTAACATAAGCCAGTGTAGTTGTATCTTCAGTTGTAAAATTGACTGTGATTTCATAAACGCCGGCATCGTTACCTGTCCAACCTATGCCGAAAGTTTCATCAATCAAGTTGAGCGATTGTTGCACCCATTCAGAAGCCAAACCTTCAATGATAAAATTTTTAGCGTCAGTTTCATATTCGCCTTCATCTTCGGCAGTTTTTGCAGATTCTGAACTTGCCGAAACTTCGGAAGTTGAGCCGTCCAACAAATATTTGCCATTGAAAGTTACAAGCGCATTGTCATTGACTTGATCCATAAATTGCGTAATTTCTTTCTGAATGGTCACGCGATCCGAATCTGTATTTGTGTCGTTGGCTGAATTTATTGCCTTTTCCTTAATCGTGCGCAAAATTTGAACAGTAGAATCAACTGCTCCTTCCGCAACTTTAATCATTGAACTTGCGTTTTGAACATTTTGCGTATCTTGTTCAAGAGAGCGTATTTGTTCACGCATTTTTTCTGAAATTGCAAAACCTGCCGCATCGTCTTTTGCTGAATTTATTTTTTGTCCGCTTGCTACTTTTTCAAGACTTTTTTGCAACGCGACAGAGTTTTTATTTAGCGTGTTCAAAGTCTTGACAGCCTTCATATTGTTTTTTACAACCATAGACATAAAAAAAACCTCCTTGTATTGAAATATCAACCTCCAAATTGTTTATCGGCTTTAAAATGTTTTGAATTAAAATTTTTGTCTGTCTTTAATGGCGCGGTCAATATCGCGTTTTGCAGATTTTTCAGCAAGCGCAGCGCGTTTGTCGTAAGTGTGTTTACCGCTTGCAAGAGAAAGTTCCAATTTTGCACGACCTTTTTTAAAATAAATTTTCAGCGGCACTAAAGTAAAACCTTTTTCACGCGTTTTGCTGAAAAGTCTTGTAATTTCTTTCTTGTGCATTAAAAGTTTTCTGCGGCGCAAGGGATCGTGATTAAAAATATTGCCTTGTTCATAAACGCTAATGTGCATATGCTCGATAAAAATTTCGCCGTCCTTAACAAAGCAATAGCTGTCTTTCAAATTTGCCTTACCGGCGCGAAGGCTTTTAACTTCAGTGCCTTTAAGTTCGATTCCTGCCTCGAAAGTTTCATGAATAAAATAATCATGCCGCGCCTTGCGATTTTCGCTGACAATTTTTATATTTTCGGTTTGTTTCAAGTTAATTTACACCTTCCAATTCAATAGAAATTAAATTGTTCATTTCGACAGCGTATTCAAGCGGCAATTCCTTGGCGATAGGTTCAACAAAGCCGCGCACAATCATTGCTCTTGCTTCGTCCTCAGAAATTCCACGCGCAGTCAAATAAAAAATTGCTTCGTCCGAAATTCTGCCGATTTTTGCTTCGTGACCAATATCAGCCTCTGCGCCTTCAATGTCCATAACAGGCAAAGTATCCGAGCGCGATTTATCGTCCAACATAAGACTTTCACAGTTGACTGAGCATTTTGCGAACGGCGCATTTTTAGTAACCTTGACTGCCGAGCGATAAGTTGCACAGCCACCTGACTTTGAAATTGTGCGCGTATTGATATTTGCTGAAGTTTTCGGCGCAGCGTGAATTACAGTTGCGCCTGTATCAAGATTCTGTCCTTTGCCTGCAAAAGTTACGCCTGTAAATTCAGCGCGTGCGCCTTCGCCGTGAAGAACGCTGCAAGGATACAACATTGAAACATGCGAACCGAAACTGCCGCTGACCCATTCAATCAAGCCGTCTTTTTCGACAAGTGCGCGTTTGGTATTCAAGTTCATCATATTACGCGACCAATTTTCTATTGTGGAATATCTAAGCCTTGCGCCTTCTTTAACAAACAATTCGACGCAACCTGCGTGCAAATTTGTGACATTGTATTTTGGAGCGGAGCAACCTTCAATAAAGTGCAAACTGGCGCCCGGCTCTACAATTATCAGCGTGTGTTCAAATTGTCCTGCACCTGCTGCGTTCAATCTGAAATATGACTGCAGAGGAATTTTTACATTAACGCCGGCAGGAACATAAACAAAACTGCCACCGGACCAAACTGCGCCGTGCAGTGCGGCAAATTTGTGATCTTTCGGCGGAATAAGCGTCATAAAATATTCGCGCACAATATCTTCATTTTCGCGCAGTGCAGTTTCCATGTCTGTATAAATCACGCCTTGCTTGACTAAATTTTCCTGGATATTGTGATAGACAACTTCGCTGTCATACTGTGCGCCAACTCCGGCTAAAGATTTTTTTTCAGCCTCAGGAATGCCAAGCCTGTCGAAAGTGTTTTTGATTTCGTCAGGAACTTCAGACCAGTCCGAAACTTGTTTTGCGTTCGGCTTAACATAAGTAACAATTTCATTCATGTCAAGTTCTGAAATATCGGGTCCCCAGTTCGGCAATGAAATTTTGTTGTAAGTTTCAAGCGACTTCAGCCGAAATTCCAACATCCACTCAGGATCATTTTTGCGTTTGGAAATGTCGCGAATAATTTCAGCTGTCAAGCCGCTGTCGGATTTATAAATTGATTTATCTGCGTCGCGAACATCATAAAGTGCGCGTTCAATATCTTCTACAAAAGTTTTTTGCTTCAATTTAAAACCTCCCTATAGCTTGATAAATATTCCTGCAAGCTAAAAATTTTCCTGCAAGAGTTTGTTGTAAAATTTTACATTCAAGCGCGGAGATTTTTTTTCTGCACTTTTTTATTTATGTTATTGTAAAAAAAATTGACTTTCAAACGCAGGTAAATTATAATTGCACAGTCAAAATTATCTGAATTTTGTATTGGAGGAATGTTTTAATGGCAATGATGGATTTAACAAAGTACGGCATTACCGGCACAACGGAAGTTCTTTACAATCCGACTTATGAAGTACTTTTTAACGAAGAAACTAAAGAAGGTCTTAAAGGCTTTGATGTCGGTCAAGAAACTGAACTCGGCGCAATCAATGTTATGACTGGCGAATTTACAGGCCGCAGTCCTAAAGACAAATTTATTGTTTATGATGACACAACAAAAGAAGGCGCACCTGGCGAAATTTGGTGGACTTCTGATGAATACAAAAATGACAACAAAAAATGCTCAATCGAAAGCTGGAAGGTTTTAAAAGACCTTGCAATTAAAGAACTTTCAAACAAAAAGCTCTATGTTGTCGATGGCTTTTGCGGAACGCACAAAGACACGCGCATGAAAATTCGTTTCATTGTCGAAGTTGCTTGGCAGGCGCACTTT
>CAJOPJ010000109.1 GCA_905236325.1 uncultured Selenomonadaceae bacterium | reverse complement strand
CTTTGTATTCAGGCAAACCAAAAACTTCAACTGCAGGGATACCGAGTGCGGAAATTTTTTTTGCAACTTCAACTGCTTTTTCAACAGACAAATGAAACTGTCCTGGCATATCGGAAATTTCTTCGCAAACATTTTTGCCTGGCACTACAAAAATTGGATAAATTAAATCTTTCACAGTCAAAATATTTTCGCGAACAAGTGCGCGGACATTTTCTGAAATTCTAAGTCTGCGAGGTCTGATATTTTTATTGAACATAATTTTCACCTTAAGTACAGATTAACAAAATTTTGCATTTCAATGAAAGACTGAATACTTTCATCAAGCTCAGGAACAATCATTGCGAAGTCATGCGACATTTCAGAGTAAACAGTCAAAGTAATGTTTAAATTATCCTCAGCAGCTTTTTTCAGCAAGGCAATTCCTTCGTCGCGGAAAAGTTCATAGCCACCAATTTGAACCAAAGTCGGCGGCAAGCCGTGTAAATCTGCATAAATCGGCGAAACATGATAGTCATTAACATTCAAGTCACCACTGTATTTGTGATTTAAAACTGCGCCGCTCATGAAAGGATTTATTTCACTGCCAAGAATTTTATCTTTGTCATTAAAGCTACGCGAAGGCAAATCAGTTTCCATTGTCGTCCAGGGCGAATTTAAAATTAGCACGGCAGGTTGCGATAAATTATTTTCCTTAAGATAGATACAAAGTTCCAGCGCAAGATTTCCGCCTGCACTATCGCCAATCAAAATTAAATTTTCTGCGCCGAATTTTTTTGCTAAGTAACTATAAACTGTAACAGCATCCTCAAGCGCGGCAGGATAAATATTTTCAGGCGCAATGCGATAGTCCACCATGTAAACTTCACGTGCATTTGTAACTACAGCTTGTTTAACTGCCAAAGCGCGATACAAATCACTAAGTGCGCCAACATAGCCGCCGCCGTGCAACTGCAAAACAACACGCGCCGATTTTTTGGCTTTGTTGTTAGTCAAATTTTCGACGCTGACTCCGCCAACAGAAAATTTTTCATAACGCCAGCCGCTAGGGACGCTGAAAATTTCTTCGCCTGTTGGGTGGAAAACTTTTTCCATTGCCTGAGCGATATAATCTTGTTTAGCTTGTCCTTGCAAAATCAATCCATGTTCAGGCAAAGACCACACTTTCGCCGCAAATGTTGTTGAAGTAAAAAATATTATTGCAAAAACTGTTGCGACTAAGCTAAAAAATTTCTTCATAAAAAATCACCTCTGCAAACGTTTTTCCACAAAAAAAGCAGGTTGTCCTGCCTATAAAAAATTTTTTCAATTGAATTTGTCAGGCTGCCATTTGCCACTGATGCCTTTGACTGCTTCAGTTGCTGTAATTTCTGCGTCGCCATTGTCAATGTCAATCAGTTTGTATTTGTTGTTGCCCATGCCAAGTTCTTTCATGTAACTAAGTTGTCTGTGTGCGTGGCGCGTTTCAATTCTTTCAATCAAGTCGTGATGACTTTCTTCAGGCAATGCGTAAACTAAATCTACGCAAGCGTTATCAGCCGCCAAAATATCCAGCGACGCAACAATACCGACATCAGGAGTTACAACAGGTTGTGCATGAACGCCTTCGCAGTCGCAAGAAACGCTCATGTTGCGCATAACATTTACATAAGCAATTTTTTTGCCGAAATAATCAATTGTTGCTTTAGTTGATTCTGTAATGCGCTCCATAAGTTCTTCCTTGTCAATGCTCCACATATTATCACTGCCTTCAGCGGTGTGAATCCATTTTTTGCCGATTCTGCCGTCGGCGCAACCTATACCGATATTTTTGTTTGAACCGCCAAAACCGCCCATTAAATGACCTTTAAAGTGCGTAAGCACCAGCATTGAATCATAATCCAACATACTTTTGCCGACAGACATTTCTTTGAACCACTTGCCGCCTTCAACAGGCAATAACGCTGTGCCTTTGTCGTCGGTAATATCGACAGGACAAAAAGTCCAGCCATTGACTTCTAAAGTTTTGCGGTGTTGTTCAGTTGTAAATCTGTCGCCTTCATAGTAGGTATTTGTTTCGATAATTTTTGCGCTGGGAATTTTTTTGTCGATGAGTTCCTTAACCCAAGGACGCGGAATAATATTCGGTCCTTTAGGTTCGCCTGTGTGCAATTTAATTGCAACTTTACCGGTGATTGCGGCGGCAATTTTGTCGAAAATTTTCAACAAACCTGCCGGCGACAAATCACGCGTAAAATAAACAAGTGATTCCGCGCCTGTGCGTTCACTGTAAGGAATGTACTTATCACCATTTGTTGCTGCTTTTGACATATTATCAAGTCCTTTCAAGTTACTGAAAATTATTTTCGACAGAAAAAATTATTTACCTGCCTTAAAAACTGTTGACATAAAAATTTTAATTGCTTAAAGTAAGTTTAGATTTGATTTTGTGGAGGCGATTTTTTTATGGCTGAAGAAACTTCCAAAAGCGCAGTAAAAGATCTGACTGAAGGCGAACCTGCAAAATTGATTTTTTATTTTACCTTGCCGCTTTTAGCAGGAAATATTTTTCAGCAGCTGTTCGGCTTTGTCGATACTTTGATTGTCGGCAGATTTTTAGGCGTTGAGGCTTTGGCTGCTGTCGGCTGTACAGGTAGTTTGATGTTTTTAATGCTGGGATTTGTAATGGGCTCAACAAGCGGCTTTTCAATTTATACCGGTCAGCGTTTTGGCGCGAAGGACTACGCAGGTATCAGATACAGCGTTGTGGTTTGTATGACGCTGTCGATTATTTTGACAATAATTTTGGCGGCGATTGGTGTTTATTATTGTCGCGAACTTTTGGAGATTATGCAAACTCCGCTGGAAATTATTGATGCGGCGTACAGTTTTATTGTTATAATTTACGCTGGCGTTGGCGGCTTTGTAATAATACAAATGCAGACAAATTTAATACGCGCACTTGGCGACAGCAAAATTCCAACTGTAATTCAAGCCACAACGCTTTGCATAAATATTGCGCTTGAACCTGTTGCAATTATCGTGCTTGGACTTGGTATTCCCGGCGCAGCAGGTGCAACTATCGTGTCCTTGATTATCGGCAATATTGTTTGTTTTATTTACATTAAACGCAAAGTGCCGCTACTGCATATAACGCGTGCTGATTTTAAAATTGACAAGGCAGTTATCTTAGAACATTTGAAAATTGGCGTGCCAATGGGTTTTCAAGCTTCAATAATTGCCATTGGCGCAGTAGTTTTGCAAATGGCGTTGAATGGTTTAGGTCCTATTGCAGTTGCCTCATTCGCCGCTGCGCAAAGAGTTGATTCAATTGCAACAATGCCGATGATGTCTTTCGGTATTGCCATTGCTGCTTATGTTGCACAAAATTTCGGCGCACAAAAATTCAACAGAATTTCCGAAGGCGTTAAAAAAGCAATCTGGATGAGTTGCAGCTTCAGCGTGGTAATTGCTGTTATTTTAATAACTTTCGGTCCTAACTTGATTGAACTTTTTGTCGGCGAAGGTCAGGAGCAAATTATTGAATACGGACATATTTTCTTGGTCACGAACGGCGTTTGTTATTGGATTTTGGCGCTTTTGTTTATTTTCCGCTCCGCACTTCAAGGCTTAGGCAAAAGTTTTGTTCCGACAGTTGCCGGCGCAATGGAACTTATTATGCGCATTGCCGCCGCAATTTTCTTGGTAGACTTGCTGGGGTATCAAGGCGCGTGCTTGGCAAATCCAATGGCTTGGTTTGGTTCATGCGTGCCGCTTGCCATTGCGTTTTATATCATTCGCCGCAACATGAAAAAATTTTTGGAGCGCGAAGAAGGTCATTATTGATTTCAGCTTTTAATCTGACAATCTAACAACCAAAAATTAAATTTTGAATGGAGAATTTTAAATGATAATTTTGGCATCAAGTTCGCCGCGAAGGCAGGAACTTTTAAAAAAACTTTGCACCAACTTTAAAATCGAGGTCTGCAAAGATGAAGAACTCCATAAAGCCGCCAATCCTAAAGTTTTAGCAATAAAAAATGCCAGTCATAAAGCTGAATCTGTCGCAAAAAATTTTCCGCAAGATATAGTTATCGGAGCAGATACAATAGTTGCAATGGGCGACAAAATTTTTGAAAAACCGAACGGCAAATCCGGCGCAATCGAAACGCTAAAAACTTTGTCCGGAAAGCGTCATGAAGTTTTTACAGGACTTGCAATTTGCGTTGGCGGAAAAATTTTTACTGACTTTGATGTAACTGAAGTTTTTTTTGGCGAAATGTCGGACGAAGAAATTGCAGCTTATGTTGCAACAGGTGAACCACTCGACAAGTCAGGTTCTTACGCATTGCAAGGCGGCGCGGCTAAATTTATAAAAAAAATTCATGGCGACTGGTCAAATGTCGTCGGCTTGCCGCTTTATAAATTAAGACAGCTGGCAAAAAACGCAGGAATAAATTTAATTTAGCTGTCAGTTGTCAGACTTTTAAAATTTAGATTTTAGACACCGGCAATTTAATGAAGGGAGATTTTTTATGGAACTTTGGTTTTCTGAGCAACACACGCCGAATGTAAAATTTTCAATCAAGGTGGACAAGCAACTTTTCAGCGAAACCAGCGAATTTCAGCGCGTAGATATTTTTGATTCGGCGGAATTTGGCAGAGTTTTAACTTTGGACGGCAGAATTATGTTGACTGAAAAAGATGAATTTATCTACCACGAAATGATTGCGCATGTGCCAATGTGTGCTAATCTTGAGATTAAAAAAGTTCTGCTTGTAGGCGGCGGCGACGGCGGAACTGCGCGTGAACTTCTGAAGTACGACACAATTGAACAAATTGATTTGGTTGAAATGGACGAAGTTGTTGTACGCGCCTGCAAAAAATTTATTCCGCAAACCGCCGCCTGTTTAGATAATCCACGCGTCAATGTTGTAATCAATGAACCACTGAAATTTTTGCGCCGCATTGAAAATGCGTACGACTTGATAATTGTTGATCCAACAGATCCTTTCGGACCGGGCGAAGGACTTTTCACTAAGGAATTTTATGGCAACTGTCGCCATGCCCTGCACGACTTGGGAATTATGGTTAATCAGCATGAAAATTCCTACTACCAAAAAGATGCCGCCGCAATGCAACGCGCTCACGCCAGAGTTGGCGATATATTTCCAATCAGCAGCGTTTATCAAATTCACATTCCGACTTATCCTTCAGGACATTGGCTTTTTGGTTTTGCGTCTAAAAAAATTCACCCAATCGCCGATGCAGATTTTCAACGCTGGCAAAGTTTAAATATTCAAACAAATTACTACAATACAAAAATTCACAGCGGCGCATTTGCCCTGCCGACTTATGTTGAAAAATTACTTTCGCGATAAAAAAAACCTCCGCTTTGGAGGTTATTTTTTTTGCTGAAAATTTTTTTACGCATTGAAAATAAATTTTTCCAGAACTTCGGAAACTGCGCTGTTGTTGCAGTCGTTTTCGCAAACATAATCACATTCGCCGCGCATATCAGGTACAACATTTGCCACGCCAACACCAAGTCCTGCGTCGCGAATCATAGTCAAGTCATTAAAATTGTCGCCAATCGCAATTGTATCTTTAATATCCACGCCGAGAATTTCAGCAAGTTTTTTCAATCCTGCGCCTTTGTTAACGCCCTGCTTGTTAAATTCAAGATAGCGGTTGGAGGAATAACTTACATCAACATCGCCAGTAATGTCCTCAAGGTCTTTTGCAATTTTCTGCAAATAATTGCGGTCGGTGTTTACATACAGACATTTGACAATTTCTTGTCCGCGCAGGAAGTTAATATTTCTGTCAAAAATTTCCGCAATAGCCATTCTGTTGTTAAGATAATCAATTTCGCCCTGAAACAAATTGTAAGCATAAACCATATCTTTTGTGTAAACATGTATGCAAACATCATAATCCAGACCACGCTTATAAAGTTCCTGCGCCAAGTCGAAAGATATTCCTTCAAAATGCAACAGCTTGTGATTTTTATTTTCAGTAATTGCGCCGCCGTTGAAGGAAATTACAAATTCATTTTCCAAATCATAAAGCCCCAAGTCTTTCAATGTGGTGTCAATGCTGGCGTAGCCCCTGCCACTTGAAGGCACAAATTTAACGCCGAAATCTTTAAGCCGCGCAATATTTTTTTTGTCGGTATCGGAAATTGTCCTATCAAGTCTAAGCAAAGTTTCGTCCAAGTCACACGCAACAATCTTGTACATTTTAAAAAACCTCCATAAACAAAAATAGGCGGCGAAGTTTTTTGTTACTTCGTCACCTGCCTTGTTAAAAATTATTTTGCCAATCTTTTGTAAAGATCTATAAATTCAAGCGCGATAGTCTTAAAACCTTCTGCGCTCATCAGTTGGTCTTCAGCGTGCAGGATAATCAGCGATACTGCGCTGCCTTGTCCGTGTTCGGCTTCGTGTTGAAGAAGTTTTGCATGTGCGTGGTGACCTTGAACGAACATTTCGTCGCCGTCTTTGATAAGCTGTTCAGCTTCTGAAAATTCGCCGGCTTTAGCTTTTTGAATTGCTTCAATATATGAACTGCGCGCTGTGCCGACAGCCGAGATAATCTCAAATGCAGTAAGTTCTAAACCTTCCATTTTTAAAACCTCCAAACTAAAATGCCAATTAAATTAAATTCCCATCATCTTTTTAGCGATGTCGAGTGCGCCTCTGCCGTCCATGCGACCATAAATTTTCATGTCAATAGCGTCAATTGGAACGCCCGGACAAGCCTCTGCAACTTTTGCCTTTGCAAATCTGATTTGCGGTCCCAACAGGATAACATCAGCGTCAGCAGCCTTATCTTTTGCGTCAGCTTGAGGATAAGCCGCAATTTCACATTCCAAGCCGTCTTTTGCAGCTTCTTCCTGCATTTTTTTAACAAGCATACTGGTTGACATCCCGCCTGCGCAGAGAAGAATAATTTTCTTCATATTACTACACACTCCTTAGAAATTTAAAATTTATTTTCAGTTGGTAGCAAATAGCCGCTAGTCGTCAGAAAATCTCTAACAACTAACGACTATTGACTAACAACTAAATTAGCAAATTAAGCTTGGGCAGATTCTTCTTGTTCTTCCTTCAAGAAGGCATTGTCTTGTGCTTTCATGAATGGGAAGTAAATTGCGCAAGAAGCGGCAAGAATCAGAATCTGAACAATCGCGCCCGGAATACCTTTCAAAAGCAAACCTGCGATAATAGGCGGTGTTGTCCAAGGAACTTGAACTGCGCCCAAAGGACTCATAAAGCCGGTTGCGATTGAGAAGTAAGTGATAAGCATAGCAGCCCACATAGCCAAAGTGAAAGGTGCAAGCATGTAAGGATTGAAAACAATCGGCAGACCGAAGATAATCGGTTCGTTAATGTTGAACAAGCCAGGTGCAGTACCAAGACGCAAGATGGTTTTCATCTGCGTGGACTTTGCGAAAAGCAGACCGACAATCAAAAGACCGAAAGTTGCGCCGCAACCGCCTGGTTTCATAAATACATCGAAGACCTGAGCTGCAAGAATGTGAACGCGAGGATCCGAAGACATGTCAACGCCGGCATCCATCAACGCTAGGTTTTCAAGGGAGTTAGCCAACATGATTGGGTTCATAACGCCACCGACGACGTTAGGACCGTGAATACCTGCCCAGAACAGGATTGTCTGCAACCAGCTAAAGATTGTACCTGCAATAATTGTATCGGAAAGACCTTGCAACGGTGTTTGGATAACATCGAAAAGCAACTGTGGGAAGTTGGTATCGCCAATAAATTTGCAAAGACCAAAGATGATAGCTGCGCCTGTGAATGCAAAGAACGCAGGTGTCAAAGCTTCAAAAGCTCTGGTAACGCCGGAAGGAACCGACGGAGGCATTTTGATGCCAATGTGATTTTTTTCGCACCAGCAAGAGCACATTGAAACTAAAATTGCCACGATAAGACCGGTGATAATACCGTTACTGCCTGCCCAAAGTTTTGGAATAACATCGCCGCCGGTAATGCTAACGCCTGCGTCGCCTGTAAGTGTGATTTGTGTCGGCATAAGGATAATAAAAGTTGACAGTGAAAGGAAAGATGCCATTGAAGCGTTACAACCTTCAGCTTCGGTGTATTTGTAAGCAACACCCAAGCAGCAGATTAAACCCAAGACACTGAATGTGCCGCCGAAAACAGCATAGCATGGAGCAGCCCAGTCAGGACCAAATGCGCCAGCCATCATTTCGTTGTAGCCCGGAACAGGCAGGTTAGCGATTAACAAAAACAATGAACCGATAATTGTGAATGGCGTTGTCATGATAAAGCCATCACGCAGAGCGGCAACAATTTTGATTTCGGCGAAACTCGCCATAAATTCGATAAACTTATCAAATGCTGCATTGCCCATGTTTAGACCTCCTCAAAAATAAAACAGATTTCCAACAACGGCTCGCGACTGTAAAAAGCCGCATGGCGCAACGCTGAAAAAATTTTTTCAAGCAGGTTTTCGGACTAAATAAATATCATTGCTTAATAAAAATAAATTGTCCTACAAACCTCCGTGCGCCAAATTTTTAAACTCCATCGCAACACCTCGCTAAATTTTCTAATCTAATTTTAATATAGTAGTTCAAAATTGGCAAGTAATTTCTGTTTGTTTTGAAACAAAATACAACAAAAATTCAGCCATTGAAGGTGAAATTTCTATGTTATAAAAATTTTTCCTTCACGCCTGAAAAAAATTTTTTTACAGGAAATTTTCAACAATTACAGAATTTTATTTTGAAATTTATTTTGGGGTGATTGGCTTGATTGACATAAAAAATTTGCAAAAATCTTTCGGCGACTTGGAAGTTCTTAAAGGCATCGACTTGCATATTGCAGAAGGCGAAGTTGTTG
>CAJOPJ010000108.1 GCA_905236325.1 uncultured Selenomonadaceae bacterium | reverse complement strand
CCAAATATAATTATTTCTGAACTGATTCATTCTAGCACAAGTTATAAAATTTAGAAACTAATTTGCGATATCAATAAAAAAAGACACCGCTTGAGGTGTCCTTCTTTATTTGCTTTTTAATTTCTATCTGAATCTTGTTGACGCAACAACTCTTGCAAGTTCGCTGGACTCAACGCCATTGGGCATGTACAGAAAAATTTTTTCGGAAATCATGCTGACTGAGCCATCAGTAACATAGCAAACGCCGTTCACAAAGTCGCTGATTCGAATTTGGTCTTCATTGTTTACATTTTCATAATTCACGACTGCAGCTTTGTGATCCAAAATATCGTCCGCAATTCCAACAACTTGGTCAAAATTTTCCGGCGCGTAAATTTTCATTGTCAAGTCGTGCGTCCTAACAACTGTCAAACTTGGACGCGCAGTAGCAGTTGACGCGTTGGAATCTGTGTACGCAGTGTAGCGCATTCCGCCGATTGAAGTTGAATCTGTTGTGCTAAGTACGCTACTTGCGTAAGCAGTACCGCCGCCTGTTGCCATGCGTTTAGCGGGAATTTCTGCAGCTTGTGAAGTTTGCGTTGCAGATTTAGATTCGACTTTTTCTTCAACTTCCTCTTCTTCCTCCGGAACAGGCTCCATTGGCATAATTATATCAGTTACTTTTTTTACCCAATCCAAAACCATTAGCATCACCCTTTCATAAGTGTTTCATATTTTAGCAAAAATTATATTGTTTGTAAAGTGTGCGTTGAATTTACAGAAATTTTGCTTGTGAATTGAGTTTTCTAAAGATATAATACAGTGCGAAAATTAAATTATTTCGGAGGTACAAAATTGGTTAGGAGAATTTATGTTGAAAAGCGCGAAGGTTTTAATATTCATGCGCGACAAATTTTAGATGACTACCGCGAAACAGTCGGCGCATTGAATTTAAAATCTGTGCGGCTTTTTGTTCGCTATGATATTGAAGACTTGTCGGACGCAGATTTTTCAAAAGTACGCGATATTGTTTTCCGCGAACCGAACGCAGATAATTTTTATACCGAACTTCCGGCTGAACTTGATTTGTCGCAAACATTTGCAATTGAATATTTGCCCGGACAATTTGACCAACGCGCAGATTCTGCCGCGCAGTGCGTTCAGCTTATTACAGGCAAGGAGCGTCCTATAATTCATTCCGCGCAGGTAATTTCGCTTGGCGGCTCCGTTTCAGCCGAAGATTTTGCTAAAATAAAATCCTACGCTATAAACGCCATTGAATCGCGCGAAGCAAGTTTTGAAATTCCCGAAACGCTGAAAATTTCTGCAGAAGCTCCTGCCAATGTAGAAATTATTTCCGACTTCAACAACTTCAGTGACGACGACTTAAAAAAATTTTTGGCAGACAGAAATTTTGCTATGAACTTTGATGACTTGAAATTTTGTCAAACTTACTTCCGCGACACTGAAAATCGTCCGCCGACAATTACCGAACTGAAAGTTATCGACACTTACTGGAGCGACCATTGCCGCCATACAACTTTTAACACTGCGATTGATGAAGTTACCTTCGCGGACGGCAAATTTAAAGCTGAACTTGAAAAAACATTTCAGGAATATCTTGACGCTAAAAATCCGGACAAAGATATTTCACTGATGGACTTGGGAACAATCGCCGCAAAAATTATTCAGCCAAAAAATCTTGATGTGTCCGAAGAAATCAACGCTTGCAGTTTTAAAATCACGGCGGAAGTTGACGGACGCTCCGAAGATTGGCTGATTATGTTTAAAAATGAAACGCACAACCATCCGACTGAAATTGAACCATTCGGCGGCGCGGCAACCTGTCTTGGCGGAGCAATTCGCGACCCACTTTCAGGACGCAGTTTTGTTTATCAAGCTATGCGCGTTACCGGCGCAGCAGATCCTCGCAAGACTTTGGCTGAAACACTGCCCGGCAAACTTCCGCAGAAAAAAATTGTACGCGACGCGGCGCAAGGTTATAGCAGTTATGGAAATCAAATTGGACTTGCTACAGGGCAGGTGCGTGAAATTTATCACGAAGGCTATTTGGCTAAGCGTATGGAAATTGGCGCAGTTATAGCGGCTGCCCCTGCTGAAAATGTTGTGCGTAAAAAACCTGTCAAAGGCGATGTTGTAATTTTACTTGGCGGCAGAACCGGCAGAGACGGCATTGGCGGCGCAACAGGTTCAAGCAAAGTTCATACGCAAGAATCACTTACAAAAAGCGGCGCGGAAGTTCAAAAAGGCAACGCACCGACTGAAAGAAAAATTCAGCGACTTTTCCGCAACGCTGAAGTCAGCAAACTTATCAAGCGTTGCAATGACTTTGGCGCAGGTGGCGTAGCTGTGGCTGTAGGCGAACTGGCTGAAGGTTTGAAAATTGATTTGGACGCGGTTAGAAAAAAATATGACGGCTTGGACGGCACTGAACTTGCAATTTCAGAATCGCAGGAGCGCATGGCTGTTGTTTTAGATTCGGCTGATGTTGAAAAATTTATTGCCTTTGCCGACGCTGAAAATCTTGAGGCTTATCCTGTCGCCGAAGTTACCGATACAGAACGCTTGCAAATGACTTGGCGCGGAATTGAAATTGTAAATGTCAGCAGAAATTTTTTCGACACGAACGGCGTTAAGCAGCATGTCAAAGTTCATGTTTCCGAAATAAATAACTATCAATCCACCAACCTGCAAGCTGACAATCTAAAAACTGCGTGGCTGGAAAATTTGCAAAAGCTAAATGTTTGCAGTCAAAAAGGCTTGGTTGAGCGTTTTGATTCAACAATCGGCGCGGCAACAATTTTAATGCCTTTTGGCGGAAAAAATCAGCTGACACCTGCGGAAGGAATGGTTGCGAAAATTCCTGTCGAAGGCGAAACAAAAACTGCAACTGCAATGACTTTTGGTTTTGACGCAAAAATTTCTGATTGGTCGCCATATCACGGCGCAATTGACGCTGTAACCTCAAGCCTTGCAAAATTAACTGCAATGGGCGCGGATTTCACACAGACTTATTTAAGTTTTCAGGAATATTTTCAGCGTCTTGAAAAAGTTCCTGAACGCTGGGGCAAGCCATTTGCAGCTTTACTTGGCGCGTTCAAAGCACAGAAAAATTTCGGCGTGGCGGCTATCGGCGGCAAAGATTCAATGAGCGGCACTTTTGAAAATTTAAATGTTCCGCCGACTTTGGTGAGTTTTGCAGTTGCGCCTTGCAATGCTGATAAAATTATTTCGCCGGAATTTAAGCAATCCAAAAATAAAATTTATCTTGTCGAATGTCCGCGCGATGAATTTAAAATTCCAAACTTCCGCGAACTTAAGAAAAAATTTACTTCGGTGCACCGCTGCATTGACGAAGGCAAAATTATTTCGGCAATGACAATCGGCGCGGGCGGTATTGGCGAAGCAATTTCAAAAATGGCAATCGGCAACGACATTGGATTTAGATTTTCTGAGCAGGTTAAGTTGTTCGACAAAAATTATGGCAGTTTGATTATCGAGGCGGCGTCCGGCGTTGAACTTGATTTTCTTGAACTTGGCGAAACTATCGACGCGCCGCAAATTGAACTTGATAACATTGTTATTACGCTGGATGAAATTAAAAATGCGTTGACTGCGCCGCTTGAAAAAATTTTTCCAACCAAGATTGAAACTCCGCAAGACAAAATCGAAAATAAAATTTTCAAGGCAGAAGTGTTGCGTAAGTCGAAATTTAAAATTGCAAAGCCGCGCATTTTTATACCTGTGTTTCCCGGCACAAATTGCGAATATGACAGCGCAAAAGTTTGGCGAAAAGCCGGCGGCGAGCCGAAAATTTTTGTTGTGCGAAATTTGACTCCGCAGGCTGTCGAAGAAAGCATTGACGCTATGGCGCAGGAAATTTCCAAGTCGCAAATTATAATGTTGCCGGGTGGATTTTCCGGCGGCGACGAACCTGACGGCTCAGGCAAATTTATTGCCGCAATGTTCCGCAATCCAAAAATCGCCAATGAAGTTATGAAACTACTGCAACAACGCGACGGCTTGATTTTAGGAATTTGCAACGGCTTTCAGGCTTTAATTAAACTTGGACTTTTGCCTTACGGCGAAATTCGCGACCTTGAGGCTGATTCACCGACTTTGACGCATAACAATTTAGGTCGCCATGTCAGCCAATATGTACGCACGCGCATTACCAGCAATTTATCGCCTTGGCTTGCAGGAAATTCAGTTGGCGACGTTCATACAATCGCAGTTTCGCACGGCGAAGGCAGATTTGTTGCGTCAGATTCTTGGCTGAAAAAACTTTCCGACGCAGGGCAAATTGCGACGCAATACATTGATTCTGAAAATAATCCTACAAATGCTTTGCCATTCAATCCAAATGGCTCAATTGCCGCAATTGAAGGTATTACTGACGCAACAGGCAGAATTTTCGGCAAGATGGCTCATTCCGAACGCATCGGTGAAAATGTTGCAAAAAATATTCCTGGCAACAAAAATCAACAGTTATTTGAAGCCGGAGTAAATTATTTCAGTTGAGCAGATTAGCAGCTTAAAAAAATAATCAGCTAAAATTTTGACAAAGGAGTAATTTTTTTTATGGAATTTAAGTCACTGCACAAAAAAGATAAACCTCTGTTTGACAAATTTTTTCGCGCAAATTACTATGAAAACGCCGAGTACAATTTTACAAATTTGTATATGTGGCGTGAAATGTTGAATTTGCGTTGGGCGACGGAAGATGAAATTTTATTTGTTACAACTTCAAATAATTCAATGTTGGCACTTTGGCAGCCATTTTGTGCGCAAGATAAAATTCAAGGCGCAATAAAAAAAATTCTGGACTGGGCGCAAAAAAATCAAGGCGATAAACAAATTGCCTTTGTGGTTGTTGAAAAAAATTTTGTAGCTGAATTGGAAAAATATCCTGACGCTGAATTTAATATTTCGGCGGAGCGTGATAGTTTTGACTATGTTTATTTGGCGGAGGATTTGATAAATCTTTCAGGACGCAAATATCACGGCAAGAAAAATCACCTGAACCAATTTCACAAAGACTATCCAACTTCAGAATATTTGCCGATAACTGCAGAAATTATTCCGCAATGCCGCGAGGAACTTAATGATTGGTATGAAATTCACAAGCGCGAAAATCCCGACGATGAATTTTTATATTATGAACAGGCGGCAATTCATGAAATTTTTGATAACTTCGACGTGTTCAACTTGAAAGGCGGCGCATTGAAACTTGGCGACAAAATTGTTGCGTTTACTTTCGGCGAACAATTAAATTCAGACACGGCGGTTATACATGTTGAAAAAGCAGATCCTACAATTCGCGGCGCGTACACAGCAATAAATCACGACTTTGTGGCTAATGAATGGGCGAATATGACTTACATCAATCGCGAAGAAGATATGGGGCTTGAAGGTTTGCGTCAGGCGAAAGAATCCTATAAACCTGTCAAGATGATTGAAAAATATTTTGTAACATTGAAATAAAAAATAAATCCTGCCGAGTGCAGGAAATTTTTTTTGTTTGCAGGGAAAATTTTTTCTAGCGTCGAAAAAAATTTTTAATCTTCAATTTGAAAGGAGTTTTATAAATGGCTTTTCCAAAAAATTTTCTCTGGGGCGGCGCAGTTGCTGCACATCAACTTGAAGGCGGTTGGCAAGAAGGCGGTAAAGGCGTTAGCGTTGCAGATGTTATGACTGCAGGCACTCATGGCGTTCCGCGCAGAATTACCGAAAGCGTCCTTGAAGGCGAAAATTATCCCAACCATGAGGCAATTGATTTTTATCACCGCTACAAGGAAGATATTGCGCTTTTTGGCGAAATGGGCTTTAAATGTTTCCGCACTTCGATTGCGTGGACAAGAATTTTTCCAAATGGCGACGACGCTGAACCTAACGAAGCCGGTTTAAAATTTTATGATGATTTGTTTGATGAAATGCACAAGTACGGCATTGAACCTGTAGTCACGCTCTGCCATTTTGAATTGCCGCTGAATATTGCTCACAAGTATGGCGGATTTAGAGATCGTCGCGTGATTGATATGTTTGTTAAATTTGCAGTGACTTGTTTTGAACGCTACAAAGACAAAGTTACTTACTGGATGACTTTCAATGAAATTAACAATCAGCGCATGGTTAATAATGACTTTGCCTCTTTCACCAACAGCGGTGTTATCTACAAAAAAGGCGAAAACAGACTTGCAACAATGTATCAAATTGCAATGAATGAACTTGTGGCTTCTGCAAAGGCGATTATCGAAGGCAGAAAAATCAATCCAAAATTCCGCATGGGCTGTATGTTGGCGATGGGTCCTACTTACCCGGAAACCTGCCGTCCTGAAGATCAAATTGTTGCGCTCAAAGAAATGGATAAAAATTTCTTCTTTGGCGATGTTCACGTTCGCGGACATATTCCTCACTACGCAAAACAACTTTGGAAAAACAATGGCTGGGAAATTAAGCTTGAACCGGGCGACGAAGAAATTTTGGCAAAAGGCACTGTCGATTACTTCAGTTTCAGCTACTACATGAGCTATGTTGAAAGTTCGGTTGAAGATAATCCTAACCGCATTAAAGATTTATTTATTCCCGGCGTGAAAAATCCTTACATTAAAGCAAGTGACTGGGGTTGGCCAATAGATCCTGTCGGCTTGCGCTATACTCTGAATGTTTTGTATGAACGCTATGAACTGCCGCTGATGATTTCGGAAAATGGTATTGGTTTACATGAAGAACCTGACGCTGAAGGCAAAATAAATGACTTGGCGCGTATGGATTACTTCCGTGCGCATATTCAGGAAATGAAAAAAGCTGTTGAAATTGACGGCGTTGATTTGTTTGCCTATTGTCCTTGGGGTCCGATTGATTTGGTTAGTGCAAGTACCGGCGAAATGGAAAAACGCTACGGCTTTATCTATGTTGACAAAAATAACAAAGGCGAAGGAACTTTAAAACGCAGCCGCAAAAATAGTTTTTATTGGTATCAGAAAGTTATTAAATCAAACGGCGAAGATTTAGATTGATTAGAAATTAAAAATTAAAAATATCTCCGCAGTATGCGGAATTTTTTTTTTGTAGAGGTGATTTTTTTTATGAGGAAAATTTTAGCAATATTTAGTTTGATGATTTTTTTGTTCACAACTAAAGTTTTTGCGGCGGAAGAATTGATAATTTTTCACACAAACGATATGCACGCCAGAGTTTTATCAAGCGACGACGACGGCAAATCTATCGGACTTGCTGAAATGGCAGGCGCAGTGAAATTTATAAAAAAGCAAAATAAAAATACGCTGTGGTTTGACGCAGGAGATACTTTGCATGGCATGCCAAGAATAAATATTTCTAACGGCGAAAATATGATTGGGTTGATGAACGACGCAGGAATTGATGCTTTTGCGCCCGGCAACCACGATTTTAATTATGGTTCGTGGCAACTGGAAAAAATCAGCAAAAAATTTAAATTTCCAACTTTGTCGGCAAATGTTGTTCGCAAAAGCACCGGCGAAAAAATTTTTCAAGACTACAAAATTTTTCAGCTGAATAATTTAAAAGTCGGAGTTTTTGGTTTGCAGAATCCTGAATTTGCACAAAGTATTGCACCAAAACAAATTGCAGATGTAGAATTTTTAAATCCTGTTGAAGTTGCGCGTAAAATGATTGAAAAATTGCGTCCGCAATGTGATGTTGTAATTTGCGTAATGCACATGGGAAGTTTGGAAAGTTATGACATCAACAGCATGCTAATTGCGCAGGAAACTGAAGGCATTGATTTGATTATTGATGGTCACAGCCACACGGAACTTCCGCAAGGCTTGCTGGTAAATAATACTTTGATTGCGCAGACAGGTTGTTATGGTCATTATCTTGGCGAAGTTAAAATTATTTTTGATGACGGCAAAATTATTTCAAAAACTGCAAGGCTTTTAAATGCTGAACAGGTTAACGCAATTTGCAATACGCCTGATAAAAAAGTTGCAAAATCTTTGCGCAGAATTGAAAAGCAAACACAAAGATATTTCAATGAAGTTGTAACAAAAAGCGACAGATTTTTAACTGCAGAAAGAACTATCGTGCGTCGAACTGAAGCTGAAATTGGAAATTTAAGTGCAGATGCGTTGCGTTGGCGTGGAAGTTCAGATATTGCAATAATGAATGGCGGAAATATTCGCGCAGATTTGCCTGAAGGAAATGTTACGCGCGAAAATGTCTTGTCAATTTTTCCATTCGGCAACAAGGAATTGAAAGTTGAAATTGACGGCGCAACAATCAAAAAAATGCTTGAACATTCTGTTTCAAAATATCCCTATCCATTCGGCGGATTTTTGCAAGTCAGCGGCTTGACTTTTACATTTAATCCTGACAAACCGGAAGGCGAACGCGTTTCTGAAATTTTTATAAACAATTTGCCTATGGATGAAAATAAAATTTACACAATGACGACAAATCCTTTTTTACTTTCCGGTGGAGATGGTTTTGATATGCTGAAAGATTTAAAAGTCATTGAGGAATTTGAAACTACAGAAAAAATTTTTGAAGATTATTTAAGCAAAGTCGGAATAAAAGATATTTCGCTCGGCAGAATTAAAAATTTACATGAAATGCCAATGCCGGAAAAATAAACAATAAAAATGGATAGGGGAATTTTTTTTTAATTCCTCTATCCATTTTTTAAATCAAAGCAAGTGCCTTTACCAAGTTTGCTTTCGACTTCAATTTTAATATCGTGATTATCGGCAATCCACTTTGCGATTGAAAGCCCCAAGCCTGTAGAAATTTTTTCAGCGTCCGGATTGGTTCTGGATTTATCACTGCGATAAAATCTGTTGAAAATTTTTTCGCAGTCAGTTTGAGAAATTCCAATTCCGCTGTCGATGATTTTTATTTTGCCGCCTTCAATTTTGACAAAAACTTTTTCACTGCTGTATTTAAGCGCATTGTCAATTATTTCGCGAAACATTTTTTCAAGATAATAAGCATCGCCAAACAAATTAAAATTTTCTCCGGCAACAAATTCAATGCGCTGATTTTGGTAACTTTCGACAATTTTTTTAAGCAGTTCATTAACATTGACAGATTTTTTTTTCAGCTGCAGATTATTTTGATCGGCGCGTGCAAGAAATAATAAATTTTCAATCAGCGTTTGCATATTTTGCGCTGATTTTTTTATTTCCACCGTCGCCTCATTAAGCAGTTCAGTATCTTCTGCGCCGAAATTTTCAAGCATATCAGCATAGCCGCGAATTATTGTAACAGGCGTTCTAAGTTCGTGCGACGCGTCCGCAAGGAATTTGCGTTGATTTTCTTCAAGCCGATTATTGTATTTTTTTTTGCATATAAAAAAGCCAATTACAAGCCCTACAATAAAAATTACAAAAGCTTCAATCGCGTACAACATAGCCAACGCCTCTTGTTGTGTGAATATGCTTTTTTCCGAAGCGATCATCAATTTTTGTGCGCAGGTAGCTGATATAAACATCGACAACATTTGTATTGCCAAAATAATCGTAGCCCCAAACTTTCTGCAAAATTTGATCCCTGCTCAACACATGATTTTTATTTTCCGCCAGATACAAAAGCAATTCATATTCCTTGTGCGTTAAGTCAACAAGTTCGCCATTGACAGTAACTTCGTGACGCTCAGGATAAATTAAAATTTCGCCAACAACTAAATGATCTTCCTCAGGACGAACGCGTTCGGTGTGGCGTTTTAAAATTCCGCGTATCCTGGCTAAAAGTTCCTCAGTTGCAAAAGGCTTTGTCATATAATCATTTGCGCCAAGTTCCAAGCCTTCGACTTTGTCGCGAACTTCATCACGCGCTGTCAGCATTATAATTGGAACATCGCTGACTTCGCGTACTTTTTCGCAAATCTCAAAGCCGTCCATTTCCGGCAACATAACATCCAGCAAAATCAAGTCAAATTTTTCCTGCATAATGCGTTCATAAGCACGCCGACCATTTTGCTCAATCGCAGTTTTATAGCCTGATTTTTCCAAATTGATTTGTATAAATCGCGCAATAGGTTTTTCATCTTCGACAATAAAAATTTTTGCTACCTCTTCCAATTTTATCGCCTCCAAAAAAATTTTTTCTGCGCTGCTGTTGAATACATTCTGAAGTTTTAATTTGAAATTATTTT
>CAJOPJ010000107.1 GCA_905236325.1 uncultured Selenomonadaceae bacterium | reverse complement strand
CTGTATTGCCCAATAAAAACTAATTTTACAGCGGCGTTTTCGTCCAAAAGTTTTTTCGGCAAATTTGATTCGTCAAATTGGAGGCTTTTAAATTCTTGAATTACATCAGATAAAATCAATTCGCCTTGCTGTGTAAATTCGATAAGTTTAAATTTTTCCATAATGTCACTCCTTTACAATGGGCAATTCGGCAATTTGTTGAGCCAACGCTAAATTTGTATCATTGGCGGGTTCTAATGGAACAATAACGAAAGCATTTTTATTGTCGTCAAGCGGACATTTAACAGAATGAATTTTACAACCGAGAATTTTTTCAACAGCCTCAAATTTTTCAGCCTTGAGAATTGGCAAATATACAAATTTATTTCCAAGAATTTCAGAAATTTTTTCTGCGTCGCCTTCAAAATTATCACTGACAATTAAAAATTCTTCTCCAGGTACACGCGCAATAAAACTTATACCTGTCATCAGATATTTCACGCCGGATAAAGCCCCTGCGTGCCAAGAATAGCTTAACGCCTCGCCCACATTATCCCATTTTACGTTATTAATTTTTTTGCTGACACTGTTGAATAAATCATTTTTATTTTTTTCAGCGCGGGAAATCATTTTTTTTGCACTGCTGAAAAAGCCAGAAAATCTGCTTGTTTCTTCTTCGACGGGTTCTTCAATCGTTTCTGGTTCTTCAGTGTTGGCAGGAAGTTGAGAATATTCAAGGGCGTTTGTCAGCAATTCAATATTCAAATCGTTAAATTTTCTGCCGAGTACCATAGCCAAATTAGTTTGAATGTAGCCGAGTTGAGCAATTACGCGGGACATTATTTTAAGGTCGTTCGAGAATTTATATAATTCACCATTAACAATTTGTTCGTTTATAACTCCAACAAATTTTTTCTGCAAATCGTCAATCATTTTGTGACTTGGCGCGGTAAGTTCTTCAACTAACTTTGCCTTTGCTTTACGAATTTTATCTTGCTTGCTATCCATAAATTTTGACACACCGGCATTTAAAAGAAGACCTGCACCAATGCCGACGGGACCAAGAAACATCAATGGAACGCTAAGAACTGCCGCGCCAATTTGAACTCCAGTTTTAATATCGCTAATTTCTTCTAAGTTTATCTCACTCAAATTCATTTTTCCAGAAAAAGTATAATTCATTTCCGCCATTAATTCGCCGCTTAAATTTCTGCGTTTGCGGTTACATTCGTCGGCAAGTTCCTGCAAAAGATTCATATACTTTTTAGAAAAATTTAATTCTTCAATGCGTTTTTTCCAATTATCACCGGCATTTTTATCTTCGTAATGACTGGAGGCAAATTCATCAATTTCTGCATCGATAATCGCTTTGCAAGCCTCATTGTGGCGCAAAACTCTTTTTTTTGTGCTTTCCATAAATTCAGCACTCCATTTTTGAAATTGCTCCAATTTATTTGCCCAAATTCGACTTTCTTTCAACGTGTTGCCGGAATGTGCATAAATGGCGGCAATAATTTTTTCCATTGGAACTGCAACGCCGTCGATAAAATTTTTGACACGCAAAAATTTCCCGTCTTTGAAAAGTTTCTCCAGAATAAAATTTTCAACCTGCGCGAAATTGCTGGCTTGATAAACTTCAGAATCATTGCCACGCTCTGCTTGAGAATCAAACGCCGCCTTTAAATGCGTGTAAACGAATGGGATATTATCCCATTCCTGATTAAATTTTGTATCAAAGTCCTTGAACTGTTGGCAAATAATATTTAATCTTTCGGTATCAGCCAATTTCTTTTGTAAATCGCGCAAGGCAAGTTTCTTTTTGTTAATATCAAACGCCATTTTAACATTGACAATTCCTAACACCGGCTTACCGATTCTACGAATTTGAGCCAATGCACGTGCTTCTCCTTCTTGTGGCGCGTCATCGGTCAGCAAAAATAAAACCAAGTCGGCAGTTTTTGCCGCCTCAAATGCAACTTTGTCATCTTCTTCACTTTCAAAGGAGCAAACACCTGGAACGTCGATAATTTTTAAACCGTTCCAATAATATGAACGAACGTCCGTAGTTGTACGTTGTGCACCTTTGCCGATAGATTTTCCGTCTCCGTGAGTCAGAACTTCCATAAGCGTAGATTTTCCTGCCATTGTGCGTCCATAAAGAACAATAGAAAAATCTTTTTGTTGAGCATGCAAAGCTATAACGTCATCGCCGATACTTTCTACTCGCTTTTTTAAAAACTCCATTCCCTTCATCTGATCTTCAATGAGAGAGGAATTTTTTACTTGTGACAATTCATTTTGTTTGCGGTTTGTTTCGGCAATTTTTTCCTCTTCTTCGCGTAAAGTTTCACGAATTTCAGCGTACTTGTCAGCCGCCAGTTTATAACCTTTGTCTGCGGCATTCCTGCACTGAGCCAATTCATTTTTTATAGATTCAATGTTTTCCGTAATTATCACCCACTGCAAAATTAAAAAAAATTAATCGCCAATATTTTGACGAATTAATATATCATACTTGTTAAAATTTTTGTTGTTCCGTTGGAACAATGTTAATCGTGAATAGGTTTCCACCACATATTTTTTTCCAAATCGCTGAATGTCACAAGCAAAGTTAAATCTATCTGCAAGCCGTCCGCTATATCCATTAACAACGACACTGAAATATTGTCATTGTACTTACCACGTTCAATTTTGCTGAGACTGCTGGTACTGATACTGGCTTTTCTTGCAAGTTCTTTTTGGGACATATCGCGTAATGTTCGATAGTAAGCAATCTTTGCGCCTATTTGCCTAACCAGAATTTCTTTACGAGGGTCTGATTTTTTTTCTCTTTCCTCCATACTCCCTGCCTCCATTAGTATTATTGCACAAATAGTCGATAAATTCAAAAAATTAAACGCATAAATATTGCCATTATCGACATTTATACGCTTTCTAGTATCATTTATACGATTAATTGATTATCGGAACTATTCAAGTTAATAGTACGCAATCAAAGGCAATCACTTTTACGCTTTTTTCAACGTACATAATTGTAAATAAAAATTCAGGAGGAAAAACAATGCAAACTATTAACATTCCCAAATCTGTTTTATACGTCTCGGAGGTAGCAAGCATACTCGGCTACAGTTCTCATTTCGTTTACAAT
>CAJOPJ010000106.1 GCA_905236325.1 uncultured Selenomonadaceae bacterium | reverse complement strand
CTGTCAGTTGTACGTTCATCAAAGTCCAATTCGACACTGACGCGAACGAAGGAATTGCCTTCGCCGAGTGAATTATCCAACATGGACTGGATATTTTGTTGGATATGGTCGCGGACTTTTTTAGTCATTTCAATTTGGTTTAAAGCCTGAATACTAAGCCGCTGTTCTTTAGCAAGTTCGCCATCGGTATTTTCGTTAAGAATGTTTCCGGCTTCGTCAACGACTGTGATATTTTCAGGATTTAAGCCTTGTATACTGTGTGAAACCAAATTAACAATGCCTTTTACTTCGGCAGGTGTCAAAGTTTCATTAGGCTTAAGCATAAGCATAATTGATGCCGTTGCCGGTTTTTCATTTCTACTATAGAGGCTGTCTTCGGGCAAGACTATATGTACACGCGCTTTTTGCACAATATCGATTTGCTCAATTGTGCGTGTAAGTTCGCCTTGCAAGGCTTGAAGGTAGTTTACTTTATTTTGGAACTCTGTTACGCCAAGTTTGTTGTCGTCAAAAAGTTCAAAGCCCTTGTTGCCGCGCGGAAGTCCTGCAGTTGCCAAATCAAGGCGCACATCGTGAACTTGCGTTGCAGGAACATAAATTGTTGTGCCGCGTCGATTTTCTTCGATTGTGTAATTTATTCCGGATTCGCGCAAGTTTGTAACAACATCGCCTGCGTCTTTTGCCTCTAAATTGGTGTACAGCGGCACCATATCGGGTTTACTGCCATACCAAAAGCTAAATCCAAAAATTGCCAGCAAAACAGCTATAATTCCGCCAATTGCAAGGTATCTTTGCCGGGCGGAATATCTGTTCCACAATTCAAGGAATCGCTCTCTCCAATCTGCCAATTTTTACTCATTCCTTTCGGAATTCTCGCTATTTTAGACTCTAGACTTTAGTCACCAAGTGCCAGTGAGTAGAGTCTAAAGTCTAATTTCGATTTTTCACTTTAAATTTTAAATTGGTTTAGACTTGCATTCGCATCATTTCTTGGTAAGCAGAAACTGCGCGATTCCTAAGTTGGAGGGCAAGTTGGACAGAAATTTCGGCTTTTTGAGCAGCCACAACAACTTGCGATACATCTTCAATTCTGCCGGCAGCAAGCGCGGCGTTTAATCTGTCAGATTCAAGTTGCAGTTCATTTGTTTGTTTTAAAGCGTCAGTTAAAAATTCGCCAAAACTTTTAACCGGTTCATCAACTTTTGTTTCACCTAAATGACTGTGTGCACGCATTTGCACAGGCGTCATTTCTAATTGCGTTATCTCCATATCATCACCTATCCTTTCATTGCAACTGATTAGTTGTCAGCTTTTTTTAAATTTACTTTTTTAACTAAAGGATTTTCGCCATATTTATTTCTGCCGTAAGTTCCCGGCGAAATCATCAAGTACAAATCTAGGAACATTGAAAAAGTCGCAAGCGTCAAGATAAGATAAGCATAAGCCGGCATTTTCCAAAAGTCGGTGTAGGTGAAGTCTGAAAAAGCCATTATCAATTCAAAGGCAACATAAATAATTGCAAGTGTTTTACCTTTGTTCATATCTTGCAATCTGCGAATATTCAAACAGGTTTTTGGAATTAAAAAAATTGTTGTAATAATTCCATTGCAAATAACCGCGCCTGTTGTAACTTGACCATATTCATAGCCGATAATTTTGTAGCCGATAAACAAAAACATCATAGTTAGAACAAACAAAATTATTCTGCAAGCAAAATATCTAAGACGCGGCAGTCTGCCTGAAGTTTTAAAAAATATATCTTTGATAGTTTTATCCTCTGCAAAAAATTTTTGTTTACTTGCCACAATCACGACTCCTCAAAAAAAATTGATCTACCACATTATAGCACTAAAAATTATAATTTCCACAAAAAAATTTAACTGACTTTTGAATTTATTAGCGTCCGCCAATTTCAAGAGCTTTCATAACCATTGATTTTGCAGCGTTGATTGTGGTTGTATTGGCTTCGTAGGCACGGTGAGCAGTAATCATATCAACCATTTCCGCCACGATATTTACATTTGGTTTTTCAACATAGCCCTCGGCGTTTGCGTCGGGGTGTCCTGGGTCGTAGACTAAAGGACCTTGTTCGGGGTCTTCGGCGATTGCAACAGCGCGAACGCCTTCGCCTGTATTTTGTCTTGCGCCAACAGCTTTCATCAAGGTTTGTTCAAAGCTTAGTGGTTGTCTTTCGCGCGGAGTGAAAACTACATAGCGTCTGTGATATGCGCCGCCGTTTTCTGTACGCGTTGTATTTGCATTTGCAATGTTGTTTGAAATTACGTCCATGCGCAGACGTTCCGCCGTCAAGCCTGAGGCAGCAGAATCAATTCCCATAAACATTCCCATAATCATTAACTCCTAACTGTTATTGTGCGCCGCTGGTAATTGCGGTTTTTAGTTTTTGGACATAGCCTGCCATTTCGGTAGCCAGTGTGTTGAAGTAAAGTTGATTTTTGGCCAAAGTTGCCATTTCGATGTCGATATCAACATTGTTATCATCAACGCGCATAATAGTTGTGTGATCTTCGACCATAGTTGGTTCTGCGTGGAAGTCCAGCGGTTTAAATGGCAAATGCCTGTCATGCGTCCTAACCATTTGCAAACTGCCGGGTTGTTCTTCGCCATAAATTTCTCGCGCCAACATATCTTCAAATTCAAGATTTGTTTTGCGATAGTTTGGGGTGTTTACATTTGCAATGTTGTGTGAAATAACTTCTTGACGCATACTTGCAGCAGACATTGCGCGTGGGAGGTAGTTAAAGTTGCTTGAGTTAAAAATTTGTTCCAACACTTTTTTAATCACTGCCTTTCGATTTAGATTTTCCAGGATTTTACATTATCGCAGATATTTTTTCAATAAATTTCTACAAATACCTTTTTTGTAAAAATTTTTAACTAAAAAATTTTTTCTGTGCTATAATTTTTTTATTCAGTGTTAAGGAGGAAAATTTTATGGCAAAAAAAATTATTGTAATTGGCGGCGACGGCGTCGGTCCTGAAGTTACTGCGTCGGCTGTTAAAGTTTTACAAAAAATCGACAGCAAATTTAATCTTGGCTTGGAGTATGATTACAAAGATGCAGGCGGCGCGGCTTATGATAAATTTGGCGAACCATTGCCGGCTGAAACTTTGGACGCTTGTAAGGCAGGCGATGCAATTTTATTCGGCGCAGTCGGCGGCAAGAAATGGGATAATCTTGAAGTTAAAAATCGTCCTGAACAAGCATTGTTTGGTCTTCGCAAAGGTCTTGGCTTGTTTGCAAATTTGCGCCCTGTGAAGGTTTATGACGCGCTGATTTCCGGCTCGCCGCTTAAACCTGAACTTGTGCGCGGTGCAGATTTATTGATTGTGCGCGAACTTGTCGGCGGAATTTATTTTGGTGACAGGTGCGAATCTGAAATTTATAACGGCGTTGAACGCGCTTGGGATATGGAAAATTATTCTGTACCTGAAGTTGAGCGCATTACAAAACTGGCTTTTGATACTGCGCGGCTACGTTGTGGAAAAGTTACTTCGGTTGATAAGGCAAATGTTCTTTCAACTTCAAGACTTTGGCGAAAAGTTGTTAATGAAGTCGCTAAAAATTATCCCGAAGTCGAACTCAATCACCTGTATGTTGACAACTGCGCTATGCAACTTGTGCTGAATCCAAAACAGTTTGATGTGATTGTTACAAGCAATATGTTCGGCGACATTTTGAGCGACGAAGCGTCAGTTATCGGCGGTTCGATTGGTTTAATGCCTTCTGCGTCGATGGGCGAACTTACCAGCTTTTATGAACCAATTCACGGCTCCGCGCCTGATATTGCAGGTAAAAATATTGTCAATCCAATGGGCACGATTTTAAGCGCGGCGATGCTTTTGCGTTACAGTTTGCAAGCTGAAGATGCGGCGAAGGCGATTGAAACTGCTATTGACAGGACGCTTGACGACGGCTACCGCACGGCTGATATTTTCACAGACGGCTTTAAAAAAGTCGGCACGGACGAAGTTACTGAAATTATTTGTGACAGAATTTAGATTCAGATGACTGGTTTATTGTCTAACTGCTAAAAATCGACCGAAGGGAGTTTTTTCATGGAAACAATAATTTTAGCGGCAGGCAAACGCACGCGAATGAAAAGCAAACTGCCGAAAGTCCTTCATAAAGTTTGCGGCAAAGAAATGTTGCAACAAGTTATCGACGCGGCAAAATCTGCAGGTTCAACGCGTGAAGTTGTAGTTATCGGCAACGGCGCGGAACTTGTTCAGGAAAAATTTTCAGGTGTAGAATTTGTTTTGCAAGTTGAACAGCTTGGCACAGGTCACGCAGTTTTGTGCGCGAAAGAAAATTTTAAAAATTCAACAGG
>CAJOPJ010000105.1 GCA_905236325.1 uncultured Selenomonadaceae bacterium | reverse complement strand
TGCATTTATTTTTTTCGCAGTCCTGAAAGAAAAATTCCTGCAGATGAAAATTTAATTGTTTCACCTGCGGACGGCACTGTTCAAGATATTGTTGAAGTTGAACACGACGACTTTATAAAATCACCGGCAAAAAAAATTATTATCTTCCTTTCTGTTTTTGATGTTCATGTTAATAGAAGTCCTATCGCCGGCGAAATTAAATTACAAAAATATGTTTGCGGCAGATTTCGTCCTGCCTACAAAGATTCTGTCGGCTTTGAAAATGAACGCCACTTAATCGGAATTGAAAATGACAAATTGCGCGTGACTGTTACGCAAATTGCAGGAATTTTGGCGCGTCGAATTGTCAGCTGGGTTACTTTGGACGATAAACTTGAAAAAGGCGAGCTTTACGGCTTAATCAGATTTGGCTCCTGCACAGAAATTGTTGTTCCAAAAGGCGTTGAAGTTTTGGTTCAAAAAGGTCAAAAAGTTCGCGGCGGCGAAACTGTTATCGGCAAAATAAGATAAAAAAAACTCCAAAGCGGAGTTTTTTTTATCTTTCAAGCCACAACTGAATAATTTCTTCCACAGCAGATTTTTTGTAATTTTGCTTGTAAAGTTCATAATATTTATAAGCAACGCCGCGAATTTCAATCTCACGCAGAAAAGTAAATCCAAAACGCCTTGTGATTGAGTTCATGTTTTTATTGTCGTGGCGATTGTCATTTATTATTGAATTTACGCCAAGAACTTCAAAAGCAAAATCCAGCGACAACATAATTGCTTCAGCCGCGTAAGGCGCAGTCATCGAAAAATTTTCATTGACCATCAAACTGCCTTGTTCGCATTTTTCAGGCGTAATATCATAAAGTCGATTTGTGCCAATAATTTTGCCGTCCTTTGTGCAAATTGTCCAATACAAATCATCTTTACGTTGCAAATATTTTTTGTACCATTCAAGCTGACTTTCAAGCGTAATTTCGCCGGCTTGGTTGAAATAATAAATCATCTTCGGCGTATTTCTCAATCTGACAATTTCCGGCAAAGCTTTTTCAGTCACAGGCGACAAATCAATTATTTTGCCGCAAATATTTTTCTGCCGAAATTCAGCAACAATTTCCTGCTGCGTCATTTTAAGTTCACCTTCCTTGCGATAACTTCCAACATTTCGCCAACATTTTTCAAACTACTAAGTTCGCCGAACGCAAATTTAATTTTAAAAAATTTTTCAATTGCAACAGTCAATCTAATTTGCGTCAAGGAATCCCAATCCTCAATATCATTTGCAGTTGTTTCATTTGTAATTACAAGTTCAGCGTCGTCGAAAACATCGCAAAAAATTTCTTGCACAGCGTCTTGAATTTCAATTTTTGTCATTGTTAAAACTCCTCACTTCGATAAATTTATTTTGCGGCTGATAATTTTCAGTCGAAAGTTCCCAAACTTCGCCAACTTGCTTAAAACCAAAATCAGCGTATAAATTTGCTACCATTTGATTTTTTTTAGTTGGAAAGTAATAGCCGATAATTTTTTTGCAGGAAAATTTTTTCGCACGCGCAACAAGTTCATCAAGCATTGCAAATTCCATGTCGCGCTTTAAAACTCGGCAACTCATTAACCAAAGTCTTATGTGCAATGCGTTGTAAATTTTTTCGCCGATAACAACGCTGATTAAACCATTGTCGCCGAATTTATCTTTCAATCGACCATACAACGCAATAAAATTTTCATTCTGCGCAAAATTTTCAATTTCAGCTTGAGTAAACCTACGCGTTGTCAAGTTGAATTGATTGGTTTTATTTGTCAGTTGTGCGATTCGATCAAAATAAACCGGCTGAAAATTATCAATCTCAGCCACCATTTCCAACGACTGCAAAAAATCTTCATAACTTGTCGCCTGCGCCTGAAAATTTTTTCGCGCAAGATTTTCTTGATAAGCCAAATTTCTTTGTAAATCGTCAGCTGAAATTGCCACGACTTCAAAGTAACCTGCATTTTCAATTGCGCGAATGTATGAACTTACATCAGTTGAATCAACTTCCGGCACGGCAACTTCAGGCAAATTTTCGCGCACAATTTGTCGCTCGGCAGGGTTGTCGTCGATAAAAACCAAACTGTCCAAACCAATGTTAATTTCCTGTGCAATTTCCTGCAGATTTAAATTTTTCGGCTGCCAATTCGCCTTGAAGCAAGCAAAATCCTCAACCTTCAAAACACTGTCGGGGTGATTGAAGCCGCTGCGTGCAACTGCGTCGTCATTTTTTGAACAGACAGCCAAAATCACGCCGCGATTTTTCAGCTTTAAAACAAATTCCTGAAACGCTGTGAAACTTTCGGCAATTGGAGTTTCGTGCCCAATCTGAATATTTTCAACGCCGTCGTCGCCGATAATTCCGCCCCACAGCGTATTATCCAAATCCAGCACAAGACATTTTTTTGACTTGCCGCAAATTGCGCGAACAATATTTGCCAAATTCAACGCAACATCAGGCATAAAATCATAATTCACAGCAAATTTGTAAGCGTGAAATTGCTCGGCGTTATGAAAATTTTCAAGACCAATTCGCGCTGAAAGTCCATTCAAGTCGTGCAGATAAAAATTGCTGTGACTTTGCGCGTAAGTTGCAAATTTTTCATTCAGCGCAGAAATAAATCTCCGCACGCCAAAATCAGCTGTTGCCTCCAAATTTCCAAGCGTAAGTTCGCAAGGAAAATCAAAATTGTTTTGAATTATCACAGCGTGAAATTTATTTTCCAGCGACTGCCAAATTTGTTTGAAGCGTTCAAATTCTGCAGAAAATTTTTTCTGAACAACTTCAGTATTGTCGCCAACTTTCGGCAAGTGTAAAATGTTTACTGCGCTTGTAAAAATAATCACAATTTCCGGCTGAAAATTTTCAAGCTCGGCATTTCCAAAAACTGCGTCTTCAAAAAATTTATTGTACTCAGATTGATAAATTTTCGGCTCAATACCTGCGTCCAACAAAAACAATTCCAAAATATTTTTAATGTCGTCGATTGTTGAGCCGCCGAGAATTGCAATTTTTTTCTGCGTGTAGGAAATATTTTCACGCGCCAAAAGTTCCCGCCGCAAAGTTCTTTGTTTACGCAACAGAAAATCATTTTGGTAGGGATAAGTAAAAATTTTTTTTAAATCCATTCGCCGCCTCCTGCAAAATAAATCTAATTATCCCCCCCCC
>CAJOPJ010000104.1 GCA_905236325.1 uncultured Selenomonadaceae bacterium | reverse complement strand
TGGACAAAATATCTTTGACCATCATTCTCATAAATGCCGCATCATCAACGACTAACACTCGTGTTGCCATAATTCATCTCTCCTCATCATTTAAATCGATTTAAAATTTTATCAACTTCAAATGCTTGCAATATTATAACCGATATATTCAAAATCGGCAAGAACTTTTATTTAATTAACAATGCTTAATGCGCAATTTTTTATGTTAATCTTGCGGCGCGTTCAGCCGGACTTGCAATTTCTGTAATACGAACGCCGAAGTTTTCATCAATGACAACGACTTCGCCTTTTGCAAGGAAATGACCGTTGACTTGAATTTCTACAGGTTCACCGGCAAGTTTATCCAGTTCGACTATTGAGCCATTTGAAAGTTCCAAAATTTCCTTGATAGATTTTTTAGTTCTGCCAAGTTCAACAGTTACTTGCAAAGGTACATCCAAAATCAAGCCGATATTTGCTTCGTTGACTTGAACAGGTTCCATTGAAAGTGGCATGAACTGTGCCGGTGCTACCGGCATATTTGTTACTACATTTGGTTGCATTTGTGGTGCTCCATATCCATAGCCCGGCGGCGGTGCTGCATATTGTTGAGGTGGTGGCGCAGCATATTGCGGTGGCGGTGGTGCGTATTGTTGAGGTGCAGCAGCAGCTGGTGGTGGCGGCGGTGCTGCTGCAGGTGGCGGCGGTGCTGCTGCAGGTGGCGGCGGTGCTGCAGGTGGTGGTGCAGTTGCAGGGGCAGGAGCAGGAGCAGCTTCTTCTGCGCCGCCGTTCATCAAAAACTGAACCATTTCCTTAGCCACATTGACAGGCAGGATTTGCATAATTTCGCTGTCAATTAAGCCTTCGACTTCCATTTTGAAAGAAATTCGCACGATTGGGTCAGTGTTCTTTGCCATTTCCGTGACAATTTCTTCCTTGCCGAAATCGACTAAATTTACAATTGGCGGCGAAATATCAATTTTTTTATTGAACATTTGCGACAAGCTGGTTGCAACTGCGCCCATCATTTGGTTCATTGATTCGCCAACCGCCGACATGTGAATTTCACTAAGTTGCGTATCAGGATTTGTACCGTCGCGGCCCATCATCAAGTCGGCGATAACAGCCGCGTCAGCCGCTTGAATTGCCAAAACATTGTTGCCGTCAATACCGATAGTGTAACCAACTTCGACAACAAGGTAAGGTAGCGGATAATGCTCCTGAATAATACTCATTGTCGCAACTGAAACTGTCGGTGTGTTGATAGAAACTTTATTGTTTAACAGCGTTGACAAAGTAGTTGCCGCGCTGCCCATTGAAATATTACCAATTTCGCCAAGAGCGTCTTTTTCAATATCAGAAATGACATTTGCTAAATCGGCTTCAGAAGGATTTGCGCCACTGTCGCCTGAATCTGCTGAAGAATCACTTCCGCCGCCGGAATCACCGCCGCTTGAGCCTGCAAGCAGTGCGTCAATTTCCTCCTGCGAAATCATATCATCACTCATCAGTTTCCTCATCTCCTTCCGGTTCTACAATTTCTGTAATTTGAACTGCCATTTTTTTACCTGAAGTACCAGGACGGCAAAGGAATTTTGTATTTTTGCCAATTTTGCATTTAAAATCTTCTTTAACTTTAGTTCCAAGTTGCAAGACATCGCCGAAACCCAAAGTTAAAAATTCTCTAATTGAAATTTGGACTTGACCGACTTCGACGACAAATGGAACGTAAGTTTTTGCTAATTTTGCTTGAATGATTGCTGTTTGTCCTTCGGTTTCGTCTTTTGAAATTGACGAAGCGACCCAGAAAGTTGTTGTCAATTTTGACATAATCGGCTCAAGTACAAGGTAAGGAATACAAATATTCATCATGCCTTCAATTTCGCCGACTTTCATTTGTATTGTGACAATGACAACCATGTCTGACGGTGGAACAATCTGCGTGAATTGTGGATTTGATTCTGTGGTTTCCAAGAAAGGATTTATAGTTGCAACATTTGCCCACGCTTCTTTAAAATGCGTCATTGCAGTATTAACAAAGCGTCGCATAACAGCATCTTCAATTTCGGTTAGGACGCGTGATTTCATTACTGTAGTTCCATCGCCGCCAAAAACTCTGTCGATATAAGCAAAAGCAATTTCTGTTCCAACTTCCAAAATAATGTTACCTTTTAGCGGCGGAACTCCAAGTACGCTGATAACGCTGGGGTTCGCCATAGATTGCACAAATTCTTGATAAGTCAACTGTTCAACAGAGGCAACATCGACATTTACTAAAGTTCGCAAATGAGTGCTGAGATAGGTATTCAAAAGGCGCGCAAAACTTTCGTGCAACATATAGAGCGTTCGGATTTGGTCTTTTGAAAATTTGTCCGGTCGTTTAAAGTCGTAAACTTTGACTTTTTTACCGTCCGCGTCGTTTTTCATAGTGTCAGCATCAACGTCGCCACTCATAACACCGGCTAACAGCGCGTCTATCTCGGCTTGTGACAGTACATCACCCGGCAAATTTTTTCCCCCCTCAACAAATAATTAAAAATTTAAAATGCAGAATCTAATTATTTATTATTGAAGTAGGAAACTTGTAATGTAGACATCATAAACCGCAGCTGAACCAAGTTCTGCGTTTAAAGCGTCTTTCAGTTGTCTTTTGAGTTCATCTTGATTTGTAGCATCAAGGTCTTCAACTTTTGCTGCGCGGAAAAATTGCGTAACGATGTCATCAATTCTGACTTGCGCGTCCGGATTTACAGCTTTAGTTTCTTCATTGATAACAGCTTTCTTGCCGGGATTCATTTCAAGAACCACGCCGATTTTTAAATATTTTCCTGCGCGCGGACCGCCGACATTAACTAAAATGCCTTCTTTAGGATCGCCAAGTTTGATAAAAATTCCTGCGTCATGATGTCTACCTTCGCCTTCGGTATCGACATTTGCGTCAGCCATCATTTTTGTCATGACAAACAATGAAATACCGGCAGCAAGCGCAATACCTACAATGACTAAGACAACGATTAAGATTATCGGTGACTTTTTCTTGGGTTCCTCGGCAGCAGATTCTACATCTTTTTCTTCATCAGCCATAATAATAATTCCCCTCTCGATTTAGATTTTTTTATTTAAAGTTGTACAATGCGCGGCGATATTTCATCACGCGACGCACGATTTCTTCTGCCGGTTCTTCGACTATAAATTTTTTTTCGTTCATTAAGGTTATAACGGTATCAGGTGTTTCCTCGATAGTTTGAATATGTTCGGCGTTGAGAATAAATTTGCCCATTTTTTTAGATTCAGAATTAAACCTTGTAAGTTCGATCATTTTTTGCACCTCCAAAACAACAACGCTTAAAACTTAAGTAGCTGTTTCGCCATAAAAAAGTAAATTCCTTTATTTACGTTGCAGTTTTTTTAGTTTGCATTTTCGAACAAAATTTTTCCTGCTTTAATTTGCTGATTTAAAATTTCTTCAGCCTTTTGCAGTTGCAAATCTTCAGCCGAATCAGTTTTAGGTTCGCGCGTGATTAAGATGGGGTGTTCAAGTTTAACTTCAATATCGGGCGTAATTCCTGTGCCGTCAATACTGCGACCGTTCGGTGTATAATATTTTGCGATTGTAAGTTTTAGGCCATCGTCGCGAAACATTGGAATCACAGTTTGAACGCTGCCTTTACCATAGGAAGTTGTGCCGACAATCAATGCAGCTTTTGTATCTTGAAGTGCGCCGCTCAAAAGTTCAGATGCACTTGCGCTGTGTTCATCAAGCAAAACAATTATCGGATACTTTGCCTGCTCAAGTTCTGAATTGTAAGTTTCAGTTTCGCCGTTGCGTTTGACCACTGAAACTATTGGACCTTTTGGAACAATTTCGCGCGCAACTTCAACGCAACTTGTAATCAAGCCGCCGGGATTTTGTCTTAAATCCAAAATGAAACCTTGCATATTTTGTTCGGATAATTTTTCCAAAACAGTTTTAAATTCTACGCCGGTATTTTCGCTGAAGTTTGAAATTCTGATATATCCCATTCTGTCATCAATCATTCTACCGAAAACAGTTTCAACTTGAATAATTTCGCGCGTAATGGAATAGGTTTTATCTTCCTGACCTTCACGGCGAATTAAAAGTTCAACAACGCTACCGACTTCGCCGCGAATTTTCAACGCAACTTCGGTAGGATCAATTTCGCTGACAGGTTGAGAATTTACAGCTAAAATTGAATCCCCTGCCATAAGTCCGACGCGTTCGCCGGGGCTGTCGGGCATAACGCTTAAAACATAAACGCCGCCTTCCTTAAAGCCCATGTAAACACCGATACCGCCAAAACTGCCTGTAGTTTCCGAACGCAAACGACTGTAAAGTTGCGAATCTAAATATACAGAATGTGGATCATCAAGTGCGTCAACCATACCGCTAATTGCGCCGTCAATTAAAACATTTTTATCGACTTCCTGCACATAATGCGACTCAATAAAATTCATCGTGCCAATCATTCGTGCCAAACTGATTAAATTTTTGCCGTCAAGGTTAAATAGCATACAAATTGCACTTATCGAAAGAATTGAACCGACAATCGCGCTGACTATGATAGTTACAACAGTTTTTTTCATAGGTCAGCCTCAATCGCCTCAAATTGAGCGTAACCATTTTGTGAAACTTCCTCAACCAATTTTGCGTCGCCATCTTTGATAATTTTGCCATTAATTAAAACATGTGCTTTATCGACTTTAAGATTTTTTAAAATTGCAGTGTTGTGCGTGATTATGACGCAGGAATTTTCAGCAGTATGAAATTTTGCCACGCCTTTTGAAACAATCTGTACAGCGTCAACGTCCAAGCCGGAATCAGTTTCATCAAGCAAGGCAAGTTTCGGCTCAAGCATAAGCAGTTGCAAAATTTCATTACGTTTTTTTTCGCCGCCGCTAAAACCAACATTCATATACCTTGAAGCGTAAGTTTTATCAATTTGAAGTTCAGCCATAGTTTCCTGCAATTTTTTCCTAAACTGCAAAATTTTTATAACTTTATTACCGGTAATTGCTTGTTTAGCAGTTCGCAACATATTTTCAACAGTGATGCCGGGAATTTCTTCCGGATTTTGGAAAGACAGAAAAATACCACGCCGTGCGCGTTCAAAAGTTTTTAGCGCATTTAAATTTTCGCCTTCAAATTCCAAACCGCCGGAAATAATTTCATACTTTGGATGCCCCATGATAACATTCATCAGCGTCGATTTGCCTGAGCCATTTGGACCTAAAATTACATGGACTTCGCCTTTGCCGACAGATAAATCCAATCCATGCAAAATTTCCTTGCCATCAACTCCTGCGTGGAGATTTTTTATTTCAAGCATTTTATTGCTCCCTTCGTCAAAAAATTTAGTAAGTTGGACGCTATTTTATTTTTATTTAGCTACATTGTCAATAAAATTAACTTTACAAAAAAATTTGCGTAAAGAAATTTTTGTTATATAATTAGCGCAATATTTTTTTACAATTTGAAAAGTAGAATTTAGGATAGAAAAAATTACTAATTACTAAAATTCAAACTTGAAAGGATTGATTTAATGAACGGTAGCGAAAACGGCTTTGCCGGTGCATTATTTTTTTCACTGGTAGCATTAGGCGTGATTTTAAAAATTGATGACGCAATTGGAATTGCAATTTCAATAATCAGCGCAATTTTTGCTGCAATTAACCTGCGTCGTGCAATGTCACAATCGGCAAGTGCTGCTGAAGACGACCTACAGCGCATAGAAATTCAATTTCAACAAATGCGCCAAAAAATAAATGAAGGTTACAGCGCAACTTCCAAAGCAATGAACGCAGTAACTGAAGCGTCGGGAACTTTGCAGGAAAATTTGCAAGGAATCCGCTCAAGACTCGCCACGCTTGATAACTTAATACCACTGACAGAAACAATGTCTGCTGTCGGTGCGTCAATGAAAAGCGTTGAAGACAATGTTGCCTCAACTGAAATAAATATTCGCAGGCTCGGCGAAAAATTTGCTGATGTTTCAAATGCTGTTGAAAAAAATTCTGAAATTGTAAATGAACTTTCAAAAAATCTTTCGGAGGAATTTAAAAAACTTCAGACTGTGACTGAGGAAAATAAATCTGCACTGCAAACAGGCGTAAAATTAGCCGGTGTTGTCGGACAACTTTTAAAAGCACCACCTTCTGTAAAAAATCTCGAAACTTTGCAAAAAAGTTCAGAAAATATTTCTGCCGCAATGGACGAACTAAAAAATTCCTTCGCCGAATTTAGAACTGAAAATTCCGAACTTGCCAAAACAGTCGGCGAAATTTTAAATCAAAATACTTCAGTCGTAACAGCGGCAAACAGCGTCGAAACTGCAACTCAAGGCAGCGTAGAAAACTTCCGCGAAGTCGGCAGACAAATTGTAACCGGCACCGAAAATTTAACAACTATGTTTGATGATGTGCGCAAAGAACTTGCAACTTTAACCAAAAAACTTGACGCTTACAACGGCTTAACACGCGCAACTTTGGAACAATATTCCAATTTAACCGAACAGGACGTTCGCATTTTGGAAAAAATTTCGGAGAAGATAAATGCAGGAAGAAAATAAAAAAATCGCAAGAATAAAAAAAAGTCAACAAACAGTATTGGAAGAACTTTTGCAAGAAATTGAAAAAAATTTCTTGACGCGCGAACACATAAAATCCAGATTCTTAACCGGCAGAAATTCAACTGCCGTGAATGAAATAGCAATTATTGACTGCTTAGATTTGATAGATGCCGTGCGCGAAAATTTTAAAACTTCCTTGCAATTCGGCGACTACAGGCGTGCTGTTCGATATTTAGCAACATTAAATTTACTTTGCCAAAAAATAATGTGACTTTACGATATGCAAAATTTTATTAACAATTTGAAGGAACTTTACAAAGTCGGGCGAATAGTATAAAGAACAATTATTTTTGGACAATATTTTGATTTTTTAGAATTGTTCAAGATGAAGGAGTGACGCTGATGATTCGTGTATTGATTGCTGATGATTCGGCTTTCATGCGAAAAGTCTTGTCTGATATGTTTAGCAGGCAAAGCGACTTCCAAGTTGCAGGAACAGCAATCAACGGTAAGGACACAATAGAAAAAGTCAAGCAATTAAAGCCGGACCTATTGACTTTGGACGTAACAATGCCTGTAATGGACGGCTTGGACGCTCTGGCAATTATTATGGAAGAATGTCCGCTGCCTGTCGTAATGTTCAGCAGCATGACACAGCGCGGAACAGACGCTACAATCCGAGCATTGGCTTTGGGCGCAGTTGATTTTATCAGCAAAGCCGGCGGACCAATTTCAAAAATTGACACAATCGAATCTGAACTTCTATCAAAGTGTCGCGCCGCCGCTAAAGCGCATGTTACAAAATTTCAACAATCAGCAGCAGATTCTAGGCCATTGGTTTATTCACCAAAAACTCCGAATCCGCCGGTAATGAAACGCATCGAAATTAAAAGGCGAACCGGCTATACGCTCGGACAAAAACCTGTAATTAACAAAGTGCCTTCAATGTCTACACTTCCACCGCCACGACAAAATTTATCAACTGCAATGGCTGTGCCAACAGGTAAAAAACTTGTCGTGATTGGAACTTCAACAGGTGGTCCACAAGCATTACAAACTGTAATAACGCGCTTGCCGGGGAATTTGCCTTGCGGAGTTGTAATTGTCCAACATATGCCGGCAGGTTTCACAAAATCTCTTGCAGACAGATTGAATTCAATCAGCGAAATTGCGGTTAAGGAAGCTGAAAACGATGAAATTATTAAGCCGGGGCAGGTTTATATCGCACCTGGAAATTTTCACTTAAGAATCTTTCCTGCAAGCGGCGGCAATAGAAAAATCGTTCTAAGCCAAGAACCGCCTGTAGGTAATCACAGACCTGCAGTTAATGTTATGTTTGACTCAGCCGCGCAGTTCGGTCGCGATTTAGTTTCAGTCATAATGACAGGAATGGGCGCGGACGGGTGCGAAGGTATGAAAAAAATAAAAGCTAACGGCGGTTACTCAATCGCACAGGACGAACCCAGTTGCGTGGTTTATGGTATGCCGAAAGCTGTTGTCGATGCCGGTCTTGCCGATGAAATAAGACCGCTTACAAAAATTGCTGAAGCCATCGTTGAGGCAGTAAGAAGATAATTAAAATTGAAATGGAGAGTGGAGAATGAATTTCCAAATTTTAATTCTCCAATTATCAACTCTCAATTTTCCATTGTTAAACAGGAGGAGTATGAATGGAAACTAATCAGTATATGGAGATGTTTCTGGACGAGTCGCACGAGCATTTACAATCACTCAACGACGGCTTGCTGGGATTGGAAGATAACGCCGAAGACTTATCTGTGCTGAATGAAATATTCCGCAACGCGCATACTTTGAAAGGTATGTCCGCAACAATGGGATATAACAAAATCGCAGAACTTACGCACGAAATGGAAGATGTCCTTGATGCCCTGCGCAAAGAACAGATCAAAATTCGCGAAGACATTATCGATACGCTTTTTAAGTGCGTTGACTCGCTGGAACAGATGATTGACAATGTTGCTAACGGCGACCCTGAAGACTTAATAGATGTTTCGGACTTGGTTGCAAAGTTGACTGCAATTTTGAGTGGTAAAGATCCTGCCGAAGCCGGCGCAGCACCTGCGGCTGCACAACCTGCGGCGGCTGCTCCTGCGGCTGAAGCTCCTGCAACTTCTGGTGGCGATTCAAAATCAGCTGATATTGTCGCTGAACTTACCGAAACTGAAAAAAATGTCATCAAGGAAGCCGAAAAAGATGGCATGCGCGGAATACATTTAACCGTCACGCTTGCTGAATCTTGCTTGTTGAAGTCGGCGCGTTCTTACATGGTTATGAATGCGTTGGACGAACTTGGCGATGTCATTAAATCAATTCCTCCTGCTGAAGATTTGGAACAGGAAAAATTTGAACGCTCATTTGAAGTTATACTTGTCAGTGCGGCTGAAGAGGCGGCAATTCAAGAAGCAGTTACAAATATTTCAGAAGTCGAAAAAGCTGAAACTTTTGTAATTGACTTGAACGCAAAAGCAGCACCTGCGCCGGCACCTGCACAACCTGCGGCAACTGCGCCTGCACCTGCACAACCTGCGCCTTCAGCACCGGCAAATGCGCCTGCTGCAAAAGCACCTGCACCTGCTGCTAAACCACCGGCTGCAAAAACTCCTACCGGCGGTGGCGGTGCTACTAAAAAATCGCACGCAAGCCAGTCCGTTCGCGTTGATATTGAAAAACTTGACACGTTGATGAACCTCATGGGCGAATTGGTTATAAACAAAGTTCGACTTGAACAAATTGGACAGACGCACAGACTTTCCGAACTTACCGAAACTTTGGAACAGATGGACAGAGTTACCACCGACCTGCAAAATATTGTTATGAAAGTTCGCATGGTTCCTGTCAGCCAAGTATTTAACCGCTTTCCGCGTATGGTTCGCGATGTCACGAAGGAACTTAATAAAGAAATTAACCTGACGATCGAAGGTGAAGAAACAGAGCTCGACCGTACAGTTATTGACGAAATCGGCGATCCTATCATGCACTTGCTGAGAAACTCGCTCGACCACGGCGTTGAAATGCCCGACGAACGCGTTGCAAAAGGCAAGCCACGTGTCGGTGAAGTTGGACTTATTGCGCGTCACGAAGGTAACAATGTTGTTATTATGGTTACCGATGACGGTTCCGGTATTGACGCTGACAAAATCCGCCGCAAAGCTGTCGAAAAAGGCTTGTACACTGAAGAAGAAGTCAACAAGATGGACGACCAAGATGCGGTTAGAATTATCTTCTTGCCGGGCTTTTCGACTGCAGAAAAAATTTCAGATATTTCAGGGCGCGGCGTCGGTATGGACGTTGTGCGCAGTAAAATTGAAGCACTTTCAGGTCATGTCGATGTTGAAACTCATGTTAATGAAGGTTCTGTATTTAAAATCAAATTGCCGCTGACATTGGCAATTATTCAAGCAATGTTAGTTCAGGTTCAGGAAGAAATGTACGCAATTCCGCTCGGCTCAATCGACTCAACAATCAATATTCAGCCGACAGATATTAAGACAGTTCAAAATCGCGAAGTTATAGTCCTGCGCGGCGAAATTATTCCAATAATCAGAATGGAAAGCACGCTGTTTGTGCCGCATGTTAAAGATTCGGAAGAAATTTTTGTTGTAGTTGTGCACGCCGGCGAAGCAAAAGCAGGTCTTGTCGTCGATAAAT
>CAJOPJ010000103.1 GCA_905236325.1 uncultured Selenomonadaceae bacterium | reverse complement strand
TAAATTTTCCTCAACACTTCTGTTTCTGAAAGGACTTTCCTTGCCGGGTTCAGTCAAAGTGCCGCGATAATTTTTAATTTCCTCCGCAGATAAATCATCGACATAAGCCTTGCCGCGTTTTATAAGTTCAACAGCGTAGTTATAAAATTTGTCGAAGTAATCTGACGCAAAAAATTTTCTATCAGCCCAGTCAAAGCCCAGCCACTTAATATCTTCCTGAATTGAATCTACATATTCGACATCTTCCTTTGTTGGATTTGTATCATCAAAACGCAAATTGCAAATGCCGTTGTTGTACTTTGCCAAACCAAAATTTAAGCAGACAGATTTTGCGTGACCTATATGCAAATAGCCGTTCGGTTCCGGCGGAAAACGCGTGTGTATGCCGTCAGAATATTTACCTGCCTTCAAGTCATTTTCAATTTCTTGCTGAATAAAATTTATCATGATTCAACCTCCAAAATTAAACTGCGGTTATTTTATATTGTTTCAATAATTTTTGCAAAAAAAATAACCGCGCAAAAACGCAGTCAATTCAGTCGCCTTTTTTAATTCTGTCGTTGAGATATTTGCGCAAATTCAAAATGCCTTCATCGATACGCGCAGAATTTTTTTCATTGCGCGGCAAGTTTTCAATAATTTTATCGACAAAGCCGCGTTCGACAATTTTTTGCAAAGTCCAAGCGTAATTAACATTGTAAATCCACATCAGGCGAACAATCTTTCTGTCGCCGTTGGTGCGAATTTCGCGATAATCTGCCTGTTCTCCTTTTGCAAAGTGTTCAACAAAATCGTCGCTGATTTCTGCAATTTGTTTGCCTTTGATGAAGTTTGGCATTTTTTCTGCATTTTTTTGTTCAAAGTATGGCTCAAGCACGCGATAAATATCTAACTTGTCAGCGTCGCGAATAATTTTTGCAAATAAAATTTTCCTTGTATCCGAATTTGGAGCAATTTCTTTTTTATTGTGTTGTTGAATGGCAAATTTTGCAATTTCAAAATCTTCCGTGCTGAGTTTTTTAAAAAAATCCAGTTCGCTGATAACTTTCATACCTAAATCTGCGTGGTCTTCGCTGTCTGCGTCGTTGAAAGTCTTGTAAATGCTGTATTGTTTAAACCTGCCGACGTCGTGAAAAAGACCGATAATTTCGGCAAGTTCAATGTCGTGCTGATTGAGCTTTAAATGCTTTGCAAGTTCAACAGAATTTGAAGTTACATAGCCGGTGTGGGTTTCTTTGATTAAAATTCCACGCTGAACTTCTTCATCTTCTGTATAAAAACTTTTCATGTAATTTGTCATCCAATTATGCATTTCAGTTAAAATTTTGCGCATTTTGTTTATCACCTTTCCAAATTAAAGAACATCTGCGAAGTGCGGGCGCAATTTTTTAAAGCACCACGCGCCAATGAACATTATAAAAAAAGTTACTGACCAAAAGTACAAAGTCAAATGCCAATTTTGCCAAAAGCCTTCATGATAGATAAAACTTTGCCGGTAGCCTTCAATTAAATAGTAAGCAGGATTTAATTTTAAAATTGGCTGAAGATATTCCGGAATGCTTTTTAAATTCCAAAAAATTGGTGTACCCCAAAAGCCAAATTGCAAAAACATTGCTACAAATTGTCCGATGTCGCGCATAAAAACAGTTAGTGAACTTGTCAACCAAGCTAATCCAAGCGACAGGCAGATCATTGCGAACAGGTAATAAATTATTTGCAAATTGTAAATTGATACGCCATAGCCATAAAGCGCGAACATTAAAAATAACAATGCTAAAAAAAATCCATGAACTACCAATGCAGAAATAATTTTTACTATTGGCAAAAGTTCCACGCGAAAGACAATTTTTTTTACTAAAAAGCTGTTTTCCAAAATTGAATTTGTCGCGCAGGAAATACTTTCGCTCAAAAAAAACCATGGAAACATTCCGCAAACAAGCCACAAGATGAATGGGAAATTATCAACCGGCATAGATTTAAAGCCGATTTGAAAGACAAACCAAAAAATCAAAACAGTGATTGTCGGCTGGATGAACGCCCACAAAATTCCAAGATAGGAACCTAAATATCTTTGCTTGAAGTCGCGCTTTGTCATTTGCCACAAGAGTTTGCGATTTAAAAATATATCACGTACCAATTCAATCAAAGTTTTTAAATAATACATAAAAAATTTTTCCTTTCGACCGTCGGCTTATAAAATCAAAAATCTAAATTTCAAGAGCTATTATACATTTTTTCTTGTACGAATAAAATATCTGTGCTAAAGTTTTTGCAGTAAAATTTTTTTGAAGGTGAAAAAGTGTCCGAAGTAAAACTTGAAACAAAATTGATTGACGCTATCGAAGGCAATTTTTTTGTGCCATTATATCAGCGCGGTTATCGCTGGACTGAAAATGAAATTGTGCGTCTTTTGGAAGATATTTATAACCTGAACGGCACGGGCGGTCAAGCAAATAAAAATTATTGCTTACAACCTGTTGTCTT
>CAJOPJ010000102.1 GCA_905236325.1 uncultured Selenomonadaceae bacterium | reverse complement strand
GATACAATTGATACAACTGACACAATAGATACTCCAACTGATACAATTGATACAACTGACACAATAGATACTCCAACAATAGATTCAACATTGCCCTGGACACCTATAACTCAAGATTCAACTTCTTTAACAGAATTGCCTGTGCCGACAATACCTTCAACTTTTGCTATAACAGATGTTCTTTCAAATTTGGAACTTAATAACTACAGGTTAAAAAATTCCAATATGCAAGAATTCTCAACAGAAAAAGGCGATTATATTGACTTGGAATTTAAAGACCATTCCTTGCTTGAAACTACAGATGTCAATGAAGCAATAGATGAACTTAATTCAACGCCTGAAGAATTTTCCGATATTACAGAAAGGAATAATGTTGACGGCTCAGTTGAATTAAATTCTGTTGAAGATGAAAATGGTACAACAGATAATGAGGAAACTTCGCAAGGTACAACAGATAATGAGGAAACTTCGCAAAATGATGTCGATGAAAGCAATGAAAATCAAGATGACGATGACGACGAAGAAAGCGAAGAATAATTATCAAAAATGAGGAGTTAGGATTTTTAACTCCTGCTCCTCAAACTGCTTTTTATGGAGAAAAATTTTTATGATTAGCAAAGATTTTACGCCGAAAGTTTCTGTTATCTGTCCAATGTACAATGTTGAAAAATATGTCGGCGAATGTTTGGACAGTTTGCTTATACAAACTTTGCAGGAAATTGAAGTTATAGTTGTGGACGATTGCTCGACAGATAACAGCGCGGAAGTTGTCAAAAGTTATTTTGAAAAATTTGCAGGCAGGTTGCGGCTTGAACAAAGCGAACAAAATTCAGGCGGTTGCGCTGTGCCAAGAAATATCGGTCTAAAATTTGCAAGCGGCAAATATGTTTTGTTTTTAGATACCGATGATGTGCTGGTTAATGACGCATTGGAAAAACTTTATAAAGTTGCGGAAGATTTTCAAGCCGATGTTGTGCACTGCGAAAAATTTTATAAATCTGATATACCTGAATTGAAAGGTCGGATTTTTCAAGTCGCAAGTTATCAGCAAGGCGAATTTGTAACCGAACCTGTACTTGAAGCGCACGACATAGCAAAAAAAATTACTGACTTTCACAACTTACGCTACATTTGGTCGGCTTGGACAAAATTGATTCGCCGAGAATTTTTGACAGAAAATCAAATTAAGTTTCCGGAAATTTTGCATATTGAGGATTTTATTTTTGCGATTTATTGTCTGCTTTGTGCGGAAAGATATGTGCGCGTGCCAAATATAATAAATATTTATCGCTATCGTCCCGGCTCAATCGCTCACACGGCAGTTAATATTGTTGATTACGCAACAAATTGGATTCGCGCAATGGTGGACGGTTTCGACAGTTTGGACGCATTTTTAAGCAGGCTTGAGTTTTTTCAAAAAAATCCCGACTTGAAAATTCTGACTTTCGATTGTCTTTCGCAAGATGTTTTTGCGCACTTGACGCAAGTTTATAAAAAATTTTCCGCAGGGCAACTTGATGAACTTTTGCGTGCTGAATTTGCCAAGTCAAAAAACAGCGCGGCATTAACAAGTTTTTTCTTCAGTATGTCAATTTTGCACAGCATGCAAATTGGTTCTTACATTCTGGAAAAGCAACAGGCGACAGGGAGTGATAAAGTTTGAAATCAAAAATTTTAGCAGTCTGCGCATTGTTGACTGCGGTTTCGACAATTTTTCCAAACACTGCAAGCATGGAAAATATTATGGAAGATTCAAAAGAAGCAGCGCGAAGAAATGCAGGTACAGATACAGGAAATTTAGAAATTGAAACGCCGCAAGATGAAAATGAAGTTTCCGAAGGCGACGATGGTGCAGAAACTTTTCAGCTGAAAGGCATAACTATTGAGTCGAATATAAAATATATTCAGCAGGAAAATGTTCAGCATTTGATAGAGCCGTACATTGGCAAAACTGTTGGGATAACCGAACTTAAGCAGCTTTGTGAAGAACTTAAAACTTATTGCCGAAATGCAGGTTGGCTTGCTACTGTTGCTTATTTGCCTGAACAGGATTCGGCGAACGGAGTTATCCAGATACAAATTTTTACACCGAATTTTGGCGCACCGAAAATTAACAATCAAAGTCGATTGGCTGATGATATTTTAAATGAAGTCGGCAAAAAAATTTCTGACAGAAAGCAACTGACAAGCCAACGCATTGAAGATGTTTTGTACAGGCTGAATGAAATTGGCGGAATCAAAGCGCGTGGCGCACTTGTGCCAAATGTTCATACGCGCGGCATTGATATTGGTATAAATGTTGAGAACGATCAGACAAATCGTGGAATTTTTTACATTGAAAATTATGGTAGCAAATATTCAGGCAGATATCGCGCCGGCTTGATTTATGATATTTTCAACATTGATAATCGTGGCAGCAGACTTGAAGTCAGTGGGCTTATTTCAAACGAAGACCTTGACAACTACGCTATTGACTATAGCATTATCAGCGACAGGCAATCAACTTCTCGGCTTGGACTTTCAATCGGCAAGACAAGTTATCATTTGACGCGCGAATATGAAGTTTTAGATGTCGGCGGCGATTCTATCGACTACAGAATTTATGGCATCACGCCAATTTATAAAACTATTCATGACGGCTTGGAGCTTGAGTACGCTTATAAATTCCGCGATGTCAAGGAACATATCAGATTGTTCAGCTTGGAAAATGACAGATATGTTCACACTTTTTCAATCGGCTTTAAAGGCTATCGCAGATCCGCCTTCAATGACTTGTTCAATTATAGCTTTACTGTTTATAACGGTGTTGTTTCAAATAAATCTGAATATGCCGAACTTCAGGACGAATATACGCACACTTCAGGAAGTTTTACACGTTCGCAACTTATGTTGGATTATAGAAAATTATTAAGCCCCTGCGTTGAATTTCACAGTCAACTTACTTGGCAAAACGCAAGCAAAACTTTGAACAGTTCAGAAAAACTTACGCTTGGCGGTGCTAATGGCGTGCGTGGTTATGCTGACGGCGATTCTTCCGGCGACGAAGGCTATTTAACTAAAAATGAACTTGTTTGGCATACAGATATTCCCGGTCTTAGTACAAGCCTTTTTCTGGATATCGGCGGCAGTGGCAATAAAATCGAACACGATATAAAAACCATTCGATCGTGGGGAATTGGTTTGAATTATTCAAAGCCGAATGACTTTTTTGTCAGAATGGACTACGCAAGAAAAATCGGCAATAATCTTCAAGTTGCGTCAGATGATGTACGTCAGCGTTTTTGGTTTATGGTCGGAAAAATTTTTTAAAAGGAAGTGAATCCAAATGACAATTAAAAAATTTTTGTCAGCATTTTTTGGAATTTTTTTCCTGCTGCAACTGCAAACTACATTTGCAAAACCTGTCGAAGTTGCGCCACATATTTTTGAAGATGCTATCCCTGCAAGCGATTGGCAATTTGAAGGCGCAAATGATATTTTATTTGTCGGCTATGGTTCGCCAATTTTTCCACGCCAAAAAACGCACTACATACTTTGCAGTACAATTCAGTATGGTCATATGCCGGACGGTCGCTTAGTTATAAAATGCAATTTCAAAGATATGTATGAATTTGCAGTCTTCTATCAAGACAAAAAAGATGATGGCTCACATCGCGCAAAAATGATGATGGGCGATACAGTAAATGGAAATAAAAGTCCCTTTGAAGTCGATTCTGTATTGGCTAAGTTTAATGACCAATTGCTTGAGCCATTTCCGCCTGTCGGTGAAAATTTGATTCCCTACCGTATTATAGAAATGTTATATTACATTGTGCGCCACGAAAAATATTATGGCGATCTAAATCCTCAAGATTTTGTTAATGGTTCAGACATTGTAAATCCTTACAGCCGCGAACTTTATAATCAATGTGAGATTTTTATGAAACGCTAGAAAAAAAAACTTCAAAAAGCTGTGCCAATCAACAACTAAGAATTTGTTGGCACAGCTTTTTTAGTCAATACTTGATTTTTGTTTGAAAAATGTTACAATCTGCACAGGTTTTTTTATTGATTGGATTAGGTGTCGAAAGACTTAATAAGGAATTCGGTATAAAGCCGAAGCGGTCACGCCACTGTAACAGCGAGCAACTTT
>CAJOPJ010000101.1 GCA_905236325.1 uncultured Selenomonadaceae bacterium | reverse complement strand
TCCGAAAGGCGAAACTGAACTTACTGCTGAAGAAAGATTACTGCGCGCGATTTTTGGTGAAAAAGCCAGAGAAGTGCGTGATACTTCACTGCGCGTTCCGCACGGCGAATCCGGCAAGATTGTTGATGTTAAAATATTTACGCGTGAAAATAATGATGAAATGTCGCCAGGTGTCAATAAGCAAGTGCGCGTTTATATTGCACAGAAACGCAAAATTTCAGTTGGCGATAAAATGTCAGGACGGCACGGTAACAAAGGTGTTGTCAGTCGCATTATGCGGCAGGAAGATATGCCATTCTTGCCGGACGGCACGCCTGTTGATATTGTGCTTAATCCACTCGGCGTACCAAGTCGCATGAACATTGGGCAAGTGCTTGAAACTCATCTTGGTATGGCTGTGCGGACTATTGGTATGACTATTAAAGCCGGTACGCAAGATATTGCTAAAAAAATATTTGACGCTTGGCACGATCAGCTTAACCAACTTTGTCTTGATTTAAATGCTGATTTTGCTAATTTTGCAGGTTTTATTACCAATAAAAATTTTGGCAAAAATAATAAATCTTACCTTGATATTTTCACAAAATCACTTAAACCTGTCATTGAATCGACTTTCCACATTAACGCTGATTTGCTTATTTCAGAAATTTCAAGGCTTTTCAGACTTTCGGGCAGAGATGTTTTTGAGTTCCTGCCACATAACAAAAAATTTGTTTCAACTTTGTTTTCTGTTTCCTATCACTTCCAAAAAAGCAATAAAGCTTTGACTATTGCCACGCTTTCGACTTTCCTGAAGTCACTTGGTTTTAAGGTTGTGGATAACCGCAAAACTGAAGGCGACGCTAATAATATTTTCCTTTCAATTAACAATCTTAATGTTAAATTGCGTGATATTTTGGACGCGGCACAAGATTTGCTTGAGATCTTGGCTGTTTTGCCGAAGTCTGAAAGTTTTTTTAACTTCTTGCCAAAGATTACGCTTCCACCTGCTTTAAAATCACTTCAAGATAATCTTTCGCGCCTTGGTTATGATATTTCCTCATTCAACCTTCCTATTTACAATCGCGCCGGTTTAAATATTGCTACTCCTGTTTTTGACGGCGCACGCGACCAAGATTTAGCTGATACTATTGACATTGCCGGCTTAAATCCTTCCGGCAAAACTTTACTGCTTGACGGCAGGACCGGCGAACCTTTCAAAAATGCCGTTACTGTTGGCTGTGTTTATATGCTTAAACTTCACCACCTTGTTGATGATAAAATTCACGCACGCTCCACCGGTCCTTACAGCTTAGTTACTCAGCAACCTCTTGGCGGCAAGGCTCAATTTGGTGGTCAGCGTTTTGGTGAAATGGAAGTTTGGGCTCTCGAAGCTTATGGCGCAAGTTATACTCTGCAAGAAATTTTGACTGTTAAATCTGATGATGTTGTTGGGCGCGTCAAGGCTTATGAGGCTATTGTTAAAGGCAATAATATTCCTGAACCTGGGGTTCCTGAGTCTTTTAAAGTCCTGATTAAAGAACTTCAATCTATTGGCTTGGATATTAAAGTCCTTTCTGCCGATTCTAAAGAAATTATCATTCGCGATGATGATGATGACGACCTGCACTCTATACGCACCAAAGCCGCTGAACTTGGCGTTGAAGTTAATCAAGAACCTGAACCGCCCGAAGATGAACCTTCCGAACCTGACTTAGATAATTCCCCCGATGACTTGACAGTGATTAATAATTTTGCTGTGGACTTTGATGACGCCGGCTTTGAGTCTATTGATATTGATTCTGAAGGTGATTTTTCAAATTATGGCAATGATGATTTTGAGGACGAAGATAATTTTTAACATTTTTTGAAAGGAGAAAACTCAATGCTTGATGTTAATATTTTTGACTCAATGCGCGTAGGCTTAGCGTCGCCGGAGAAGATTCGGGAGTGGTCGCACGGTGAGGTTAAAAAGCCGGAGACAATCAATTATCGAACGCTGAAGCCGGAGCGTGATGGCTTATTTTGTGAGCGCATTTTTGGACCGACACGTGATTGGGAATGTCATTGTGGTAAATATAAGCGCGTTCGTTATAAAGGTATTGTTTGTGACCGTTGCGGCGTTGAAGTTACGCGCGCCAAAGTTCGCCGTGAACGCATGGGGCATATTGAGCTTGCGGCACCTGTCAGTCATATTTGGTATTTTAAAGGTATTCCCAGCAGAATGGGCTTGATTTTGGACATTACTCCGCGCAATTTGGAAAAAGTTTTGTATTTTGCAAGCTACATTGTTTTGGAAGGCGTGCCAAATCCAATTGAACCTGATATGCCACGCAAAAAACAAATCTTGTCTGAAACTGAATACAGAATTGCACGCGATAAGTACGGCAATACTTTTAAAGTCGGAATGGGCGCGGAAGCAATCAGAACTCTACTCGAAGAACTTGATTTAGATGCAATGAGCATTGAACTGCGTGAAGAATTGAAGTCGGCAAATGGACAAAAAAGACTGCGTGCAATTCGCCGCTTGGAAGTTGTCGAGGCTTTCAAAAAATCCGGTAACAAACCTGAGTGGATGATTATGAGCGTTATTCCTGTAATTCCGCCTGACTTGCGTCCAATGGTTCAACTTGACGGCGGTCGCTTTGCAACTTCAGATTTAAATGACTTGTATCGCCGTGTAATAAATCGCAATAATCGGTTGAAAAGACTTTTGAACTTAGAAGCGCCGGATATAATTGTACGCAATGAAAAACGTATGTTGCAAGAAGCAGTAGACGCACTGATTGATAACGGCAGACGCGGCAGACCGGTTACAGGACCTGGAAATCGCGCACTTAAATCATTGTCAGATATGCTGAAAGGCAAGCAAGGCAGATTTAGACAAAACTTACTTGGAAACCGCGTTGACTATTCCGGACGCAGTGTTATTGTTGTTGGCCCTGAACTTAAATTGCATCAGTGCGGACTGCCGAAAGAAATGGCACTGGAACTTTTCAAGCC
>CAJOPJ010000100.1 GCA_905236325.1 uncultured Selenomonadaceae bacterium | reverse complement strand
CTGTCGCTGTTCAAAATTTCAGCCATTTGTGCGCAGCGTTCGCGATTTTGTTCAATGACTTTGACAGAAACGCCGGCTTTATTGAGTTGGACTGCCAAACTGCGAGCGATTCTGCCTGCGCCGATAATCATAACGCGCTCTAGTGGTCTTGAATTTTGCTGAACGAAATTTGCGCTGAATTTTTCAATAGCTTCCGGAAAGCCGATAAAATATGCGCTGTCATTTGTCTGCAAAACATCATCGCCGTGCGGAATAATCATTCTGTGGTCGCGATTTATTAAGCCTGCAAGCACGCCTGGAGGCAGTTTTAAATTTTTCAGTGGAATATTTGCGAGCGGGCTTTTGCGGCGAATTTTGACTTCGAACAGGCGGACTTTGCCGTCAGCAAATTCATCGACATTCAAGGCGGCGGGTGTCATTAAAATTCTGTAAATTTCCTGTGCGGCAATCAGTTCGGGGTTTATCATCAAGTCAATGTCGAAATTATTTTTCATGTAGTCTTTAGCTTCGCCCATGAACTGCATATCGCGGATTCTGGCTATGGTGTGGGCTATGCCGTGCTTTTTAGCCAAGATACAGGCAACCATGTTGACTTCATCTGTTGCTGTGACTGCGATTAAAATATCTGCGCGGCTTATGTCGGGGTCGTCCAGCGTGATTGGATTTGCGCCATTTTTGTTGATTGTCATAACATCGAGCGTTTCTTTGACCGCAGTAAGTTGGGATTCTTCCTTGTCGACGACGACAACTTCAATTTGTTCATTGCTTAAAAGCTCGGCGATTGTGTAGCCAAGTTTACCTGCGCCGACAATTACTACGCGCATTTATTTAGCACCTGCAAAATTCAGGACTTCAGCAGGCATATCTTCGCAATTGCAAATTTCAGTGTGCAAAATTTCTGCATTGGCTAGCGACGCAAGATTTTTTGGTATAGGTTTGTCAGTTAGAGCGTTCAATTTGTTCAACTGTTTTAAGTCGTCCACATCAGCTACATTTTCGCCAAGCGCATTTAAGACTGCATTTGTGAACTTGAAAGGCGACGCTGTTGACGCAACCAAAATTGGTGTTAAGTCTTTAGTTTCACGGCGATATTTTCCGACTGCAGAAAGCGCGACCGCTGTATGGGTATCAACTAAATATTTGTAATTGCCGAAAACTTCCTTAATTAACGACAAGGTTTCTTCCTCAGTTGCGTAGGTTGCATAAAAAATATTGTTCAATTTCTGCTTAAGTGCGCTGTCGATTTTGTATTTACCTGTTTTGGAAAGTTCCTGCATAAATTGATTGACGCGCTGAAAATCTCCGCCGGTTTCATGGTAGAGCAGGCGTTCAAGATTGCTGGAAATTAAAATATCCATTGAAGGCGAAATTGTTTTGTGGAAAGTCAAATTTCTGTTATAAACGCCGGTTTTAAAGAAATCTGTCAACACATGATTTATATTCGATGCGCAGATAATTTTCTTGACAGGAAGCCCCATGCGCTTTGCGTAGTAAGCAGCAAGAATGTTGCCGAAATTACCTGTCGGCACGGCGATATTGACTTCTTCGCCAAGTTTTATGACATTATTTTTAACAAAATCAGCGTAGCCAGAGAAATAATAAACAATTTGCGGCGCAAGTCTGCCCCAGTTGATTGAATTTGCGCTGCTTAGTTTTACATTTTTCTTTTCAAGTTCCGCGCGGATATTTTCGTTGCTGAAAATTTTCTTTACGCCGGTTTGAGTATCATCAAAATTGCCGCGCACCGCGACGACTTTAACATTTTTGCCGGTTTGAGTTACCATTTGCAAGCGTTGAATTTTGCTGACTCCGCCGTCGGGATAGAAGACCATAATTTTGATTTGTGGCACATCAGCAAATCCTGCCAAAGCTGCTTTACCTGTATCGCCTGAAGTTGCGGTTAAAATTAAGATATTGTGTTTTTCGGAGACTTTTTTCATTGCCTTAGTCATAAGTTGCGGCAACATTTGCAGAGCCATATCTTTAAATGCGCTTGTTGGACCGTGCCAAAGTTCCAGTACGCCGACTTGGGCTGTTGGGTTTTTAATGTCGTGAACCAAAATTGACATTGGGACTTTTGAAGCGTCGTCAAACCAATCATAAGCAACTTGCGCACATTCTGTAAGTTCAGTTTCTGTAAAGTCAGTTAGAAATTTGCGCAAAGTTGCAACTGCGCGTTGTTCATATTCCAGCGGCAACAGGTTTTTAATTTCTTCAAGCGACATTTTGGGGATTTCTTCCGGCACGAAAAGTCCGCCGTCATTTGAAAGACCTTGCAAAATTGCCTTTGCCGAAGTTATTGGTTCAATTTTTGAACGCGTGCTTGTGTATTTCAAAATTCTCACTCCCAAAAGCATTAGTTGCTTGATTTATTTATCCTGCAAAGACGCTCAATTTCTTGCTTATGCCGTTCAATTGCATAGTGCATACGCTTATGTTCTTCCTCAGTAAAACTTTCATCTTGATAAGCCGCTTGAATTTTTTTTAAGCGCGTTTTGACTTCGGCAAGTTCAGTTTCCAGCAGAAATTTATCTTCAAGCGCAAGACCTTGAATAGCTAAAAGCTGTTGATAAGTTTCATTATAAAAACTTTGTTCGCCGGTGATATCGCTGAGCCACTTTGCTACTTCAAGCAAGATTTTTGCAGGATTTTCGCCGGCGTTTATTGAGTCTGTGATTTGGATTTTAATTTCCTGCGCGGCGTGGACAAAATCAAGCGCGTTCAATGTAGCTGCCTGTGCGTGTGTCGATTCTCAAGACATCGCCTTCATTGATAAACAGTGGTACGCGCACAACATAGCCTGTTTCGAGCGTAGCATTTTTTGTTGCGCCGGTGGCAGTGTTGCCTTTGACGGCCGGTTCACATTCAGTGACTTTAAGTTCGACAGAGTTTGGCAAAGTCACGCCGATAATTCTTTCCTTGAAAGTCTGCAAATTGACTTCCATATTTTCAAGCAAGAAGTTGAGCGTATCGCCGAGTTGTTCTTTAGTAAGTTCCATTTGTTCATAGGTTTCAGTGTCCATGAAGGTGTAGTTGCCGCCTTCTTCATAAAGATACTGCATTCTGCGCGTGTCGAGCCTTGCCGGGGGCATTTTTTCATTTGGATTGAAAGTTCTTTCGACGACTGCGCCGGTTTCAACATTTTTGATTTTTGTGCGGACGAAAGCCGCGCCTTTACCTGGTTTGACATGTTGAAATTCCACGACCTGCCAAGCGTTGCCGTCAATTTCGATAGTCAAGCCGGTTCTGAAGTCTGTACTTGAAATCAATTAAATCATCTCCTAATTAAAATTCAAAGGTTATTCTACAGAAATTTTGATTATTTGCAAGCAAAAATTTTTAAAAACATTTTCAAGCAAGCTAAATTGTGCTATAATTTCAAGCGTGTATTTAATTTTGTTGGAAATGGAGGACTAAAATTGAATTATTTTAAAGTGGCAATTTTGGCAGGCGCATTTGCGATGTCTTTTCCAATGCAAACAGACGCAAGGAGGTTGCATGATCCACAGTTGGAAACTAGATCGGAGCTGCGCTACAATACCGGCTTGACGGCGGAGGAAGTTAATATTGTTGCGCCGGAAGGTGATTTTTATATGCCTGAAACAATTTCAATTTCGGACGATGCGATACTTGGTGCGCCGGTTGCTACGCAAAAACAGTGCGTTAAATATTTAATGGCACACAATCCAAATCCAAACTTGGCTGTTTCTGCTGAAGAAATTGTGGCTTATTATTATGAAGAGGCAGGGCGTGAAGGCGTACGCGCTGATGTTGCTTTTGCGCAGGCACTTAAGGAAACAGGTTTTTTCCGCTATGGCGGCGATGTTGTTCCTGAACAAAATAATTATTGTGGGCTTGGAACTACAGGTGGCGGCGTTCGGGGTTTGTATTTTGCAAGTCCGCAAATTGGTGTGCGTGCGCATATTCAGCATTTGTTGGCTTATAGTTCGACGCGCCGACCTACAACTGAAATTGTAGATCCGCGCTATGAACTTGTGCGCAGTCGCTATGGCAATAATATTTTGTCGAAGTGGTATGATTTGAATGGGCGTTGGGCTGTTCCTGGTTATAATTATGGACAGGATATTTTGTCAATGGTGCGTGATATTTTACTTTATTAAAGGTGATTGATTTTGATTTCGGAATGGGAGTTATTTTTTAGGCTGACTTTAGCTTGCGTGCTTGGTGGGATTATTGGCTATGAAAGGCAGAGTCGCAGAAAGTCTGCAGGACTCAGAACTAATGTTTTAGTTTGTTTAGGTTCCTGCTTGATTATGGTTTTGAGTGAGGCTTTGTACTTCAATGTTGAAGGCAGAACTAACGCCGACCCTGCCAGACTTGCCGCTCAAGTTGTTAGCGGAATTGGTTTTTTAGGTGCCGGCGCGATTATGAAGGAAGGCTTAACTGTTACAGGTTTGACGACTGCGGCTTGCATTTGGGCTGTCAGTGGTGTCGGTTTGGCAGTTGGCGCAGGTTATTATTCCGGCGCACTGTTCACTACAGGCTTAATTTTTGCGACGCTTGGTACTTTGTCCAGAATTGATGAATGGGTTATGCATGAAAAAAATTTGTACTTAACAATACACGCCAAAGACAAGCCTGGACAGCTTATGCATATAAATTCCTGCCTTGATGATTTGCAGTTAAAAATACGCGGCATTAAGGTTAAAGCTGATGAAGAACACGCCGACGCGCAGATTATTGAATTTGAGGTTTATAATCATCGCAGTTTGAAAAGTACAGTTGTTGTTGACGCAATTAAAAGGCTTGACGGTGTTATCAGCGTTGATGTTGATTAAATTTGGAATTAAATTTGTTCATTGCTAAATCAATGCCTTCGGACAGAATACATTTTACAGCAGGAATTGAATCTTCCAAGACGGCATGAATTATTTTTAAGTCGGATTCAGTGAAGCGGCTGAGTACATGGCTTATCACAGTCCAATTTTCCGGCGGACGACCAATGCCGATTCTGACGCGCGGAAAATTCATTTCGCCTGACAAATGCTGGATAATTGATTCAACGCCGTGATGACCGCCGCCTGAGCCTTTTGGACGCAATCTAATCTTTCCAACAGGCAAATCCATATCGTCGTGCGCAACAATGATATTTTCAGTTGCGACTTTGTAAAAATCAGCCAGCTGCCTAACAGCCGTGCCACTGTTATTCATGAAAGTTTGCGGCTTAACAATTAAAATTTTATCGTCGGCAAAGATAGTTTCAGCAATGAGCGCGTTGAATTTATTGTGCCAATCAGTCGTATTTAAATTGGTTGCGAATTTATCAGCCAGCATAAAGCCGGCGTTGTGCTTGGTATTTTGATATTCTGCGCCGGGGTTTCCGAGTCCAACAAAGATTTTCAATTTAACACCTCAAGTTCAGATAGAATATTGGCGAAGTCAGCTGTCGATTCAGCATGATTGAATTTGTTTCTGAGTTCTGCGGCGCAATTTAAGCCTTTGGTATACCAAGCGGCGTGTTTGCGCATTTCACGCACGGCAATATCTTCGCTTTTAAGTTCAAGCAACATATTAAAATGGCGGCGCATGATTTTAATGCGTTCTGGCAGACTTGGTGGGGGATTTTTTTTGCCTGTGCGGAAATAATTTATCAAATTGGCGATTAGCCAAGGATTGCCCTGCGCGGCTCTGCCAATCATTACGCCGGCGGCGGAAGTAACTTGCAGGACTTTGTCAAAACTTTCAAAGCCAGTTACATCGCCATTTGCAATGACAGGAATTTTAACTGCGGCTTTAACGCGCGCAATTTCAGACCAATTGGCTTTGCCGGAATAAAATTGACTGCGCGTCCTGCCATGAACAGTGATAAAATCCACGCCGACCGATTCAGCAATTTTGGCAATTTCAACAGCATTTAGGTTATCATCATCAAAGCCAAGTCGCATTTTTACGCTGAATGGGATTTTGATAGCCTTGCGGACTTCGGACAGGATTTTTGCTGTGAGGAGTGGATTTTTCATAAGCGCGGAGCCTTCGCCGTTTTTAACAATTTTTGGTGCAGGGCAGCCAAGATTGAAATCTAATGCCACTATGCCTGAATCTTCAACAATTTTGGCAGCTTCGGCGCAAATATTTGGTTCCGAGCCGAAAAGCTGAATTGCAACAGGTGAATCTGCGTCGCAAGTTTTAAGCATTTCGAAAGTTTTGGCGTTGCGATAGTGCAAGCCTGTTGCGCTTACCATTTCGGAAAACATGAGCATATTTTTTTCGGCGCAAAGTGAGCGCACAATTAGCCGAAAGGCTGTGTCAGTCACACCTGCCATTGGAGCCAAATAGATTGGTGTTTTAAAAATTTGTTCGATAGTCATTTTAAATAGAAATTTTTTAAATAAATATTTTTAAATAGAAATTTAGATTCTGTTTCTTTCATAAAGGACGCGCAAGCCGGAAAGAGTGAGGAAGTGGTCAATTTTGTCTATAGATTTGGATTCGCGGGAAATCATGGTGGCAAAGCCGCCGGTAGCAATTACTTTAGGAAGCCAAGCCTTTCCCATTTCGGCGCGGATTCTTTCGACAATGGCATCGATTTGACCGCAATAGCCATAAATAATGCCAGCCTGCATACCTGTGATAGTGTTGTGGCAAATAATGCTTTTTGGTGGGACAAGTTCAATGCGTGGCAGTTTTGCAGTTGAACTTACCAAAGAATCGGCAGAGGCAAGAATTCCGGGCGCAATAACGCCGCCCAAAAAATCGCCATTTTCAGCAACAATATCAAAAGTTGTAGCGGTGCCAATATCAATTACAATCAATGGTCCGCCATAAAGATCAAATGCACCGACAACATTAACAATCCTGTCAGCACCGATAGAGCGCGGATTTTCATAGCAAAGCTTAATTCCGGTTTTGATACCTGGACCTACAATAAGTGGAGTAATTTTAAAATAACGCTCGCACATTTTGATAAATGGCACGATAAGTTGCGGCACGACAGAGGAAATGATGATGTCGTGAACATCCTGAAAATTAATGCCTTGATATTTAAACAAATCATTGATCAGCATGCCATACTCATCGCCGGTTTTTTGTTCGGCAGTAGAAATGCGCCAATGCTTCATTAAGACTTTTTCGGCATAAGTCCCCATTACAATATTACTGTTGCCAATGTCAATAACCAAAAGCAAAATTAAAACCCCCTACAATCAGATTCAGCAATATATTTTTTTGCAACTTCAACAACCTGCGTTTCAAGTTGCAAAATATCTGCGCCTTTAACTTGAGCACCTGCAACATTTTGATGACCGCCGCCGCCAAATTGTTCCATTATCACCTGAACATTTAAATCACCATTTGAACGCGCTGAGATTCCGACAGATTCAGGCAGTTGAAACAATATTATTGTCATGCGCACGCCTTCGATAGTTAAAAGCGAGTCTGCTGCTTGACCAGCCAACGCTTGAATGTTTGGAAGACTGCCGGGCATTGAAGTTACTATTAAACCGCCTTCATAGTATTTGGCTTTGGCTTTTGCTTTTGCCAAGACAACTGTTGTTTCATAATCCGCCAAGAAAAGTTCGCGCACAACGACAGGATCTGCGCCACTACGCCTAAGGTATGCCGCCGCGTCAAAAGTCCGCACGCCGGTTTGCACTACAAAGCTTTTGGTATCAACCACAATTCCGGAATACAGTGCAGTTGCTGCCAACCTGCCAAGAATGATTCTGTCATCAAAGTACATCAAAAGTTCTGTTACAAGTTCTGACGCACTGCTTGATGAGGGTTCATGATAAAAAATTACCGGATTTTTTATTACTGCGTCGCTTTTTCTGTGGTGATCTATTACAATCACATTTTCAATTCGCTCCAATAGCGAAGGCATTGCCGTCATATAAGGTATGTGAGTATCAACCACTATCAGCAGTGGATTTATCGTTGCCGGCAGGTTAAATTCCTCTGCTTTGACAAATACTCCTTCGTAACTTCCGGTTGTATTTTTTTGGAAGTGCGTCAGGATTTTATCTATTGCGTCAAGCGTTGAACTTAAAATTATGTGGTAAGGCTTTTGTAATTTTTTCGCCATAACTCCTATGCCAACTGCTGCGCCGAAAGCGTCGAAGTCTTCCCTATTGTGTCCCATGATAAAAATTTCGTCCGCGTTTTCCATGTGTTCGCGTATTGAATTGGCTGTAACTCGCGCTCTGACTCTGTTATGTTTTTCAACTGCCTTAGAGCGTCCGCCGAAATATTGCGGTTTGCCGTCCAACATAATTGCAACTTGATCACCGCCGCGTGAAAGTGCCGCATTCAATCTTTCCTGCGCAGACGCGCCAAGTTCTGCCATTGATTGAGCGGCTGAATTTTTTTCTGCAACTGCCACGCCCATTGACAAAGTTGCCGGAATACCATTTTTGCTGACAATTTTGCGCACATTGTCCAGCACTGTAAATTTTTCTGTAATTGCCCGATTCAGCGCGTAATATTGCAAAACTATCACAAACAAGTCATTTGAAACGCGCTGCATAAATCCTGCCAAATCTTTCATCCACATTTCAAGTTCTTCATTGATTGACAACATCAGCGCGGTTTTTTCTGCTTCATTCAAGCTCTGCATAATTTCATCATAATTATCAACCTGAACATACATTAAAACCGTGCGGCTGTCTTTATATTCCAACTTCAGGTTTTCAAATTCAGTTATTTCATGAATAAACAGCGCAGTCAAGGTTGGATAATTTGCACTGCGCATTTTTAGTTTGCAATAATGCACTCGAAAAAATTTTTCAGTCGAAAATTCTTCGCCTTCCTGACTTACGCCTTTGAACAGGCATTTTGCAACATAAGTACCTTGCTTTTCGGCGTTTTCTGTTTGTTCAAAAGTTTCCGGCTTAACAATTCCGCTCCAAATTTCCTCGATATGCATACCGGCTTCAATCGACGCGCCTGTAAACTGTTTTGTAATTTCATTAAACCACTGCAAATAGCCTTCGGAGTCAATAACAATCACAGCCTGCGGAATATTTGTAAGCGCGTAAGACATAAATTCCCTGCCGCCGCTTACCATGTTTTCAAAATATTCCTTAAACTGCTTAACTCTGACTTTGTAACGCTCACGCGCAAAAAGTGCCAAAAAAAACCAAACTAAAAACGCCGCTGCCGCCAAGTACCTGTTATACTGCGCCAAAATAATCACCATAACAAGAAGAACAGCAAGCTGAATTACTAAGTCGGACCAAGCAGATAAATTTCTTGGCAATGAAAAACCACCTTTCTAAAAGGAAAAGTCAGCAAAGATTTTTTTAGCAAGAGAGGTATTAAGAGCGTGGGAGGAATTGAAGGCGATGAGATGAGCGTTAAGAAAACCGGCAAGGCGAATATCACCAAGCAAGTCCAAGATTTTGTGGCGGACAAGTTCATCAGGAAAATTGAGAGGATTAAGCCAGCCATCGTCGTTATAGACAATGACATTATGAATAGAGCCGCCAAGCCCAAGCCCCATTTGCAAGAGTTGTTCAATTTCCTTTTCATAAGCAATAGTGCGAGCAGGCGCAATTTCAGATTCATAAAGCGGAGGAGTGATGAGGAAGTCTTGAAATTGAAGTCCAAGATGTGGATTGCGGGAAGTAAAAGAAACTCTCAAGGCGTGGTAAGGTAGAGCGATAACAAAATTGCCGTCATTGGAGTCGGCGCGATAAACTTTTTCAAGTTGAATGATATTGCGCTGTTTATTTTGTTCAACAAAGCCGGCAGCAGTAATATTCTTAAAAAAGCCTAAGCTGTTGCCGTCCAAAACAGGCGGTTCCTCCGAATCAAGTTCAACAAAACAATTATCAATGCCGGAAATATTTAGTGCGCTCATCAAGTGTTCAATAGTAAAAACCTTAACGCCGGCGCGTTCAATAGTAGTAGCGCGAAGTACCGAAGTAACATTATCGGCAGTGGCAGGGATAGTTGGTGCGTTTGGTAAATCAATGCGCACAAAAACAATACCAGTATCAGCAGGGGCAGGTTTGATTTTTAAATTAACATTCACGCCGGAGAGCAAGCCGATACCTTGAATTTCAACTTCGTGCGCCAAAGTTCTTTGCATTATCAAAATTATTCACAGCCTTTCAAAAGTTCAATAGCAAGCTTAGCATTAAGCAAAGCCAAGTCATTTAAGCCTTTCAAATGCGCCTTGCAGATTTTATCTTGAGACAATTTTTCTGCAACAGCCTGATAAATTTCCTGCGCAGTGACAGAAGCTAAAGTCCCCAGCGGTTTTTCACCAATAGAATCTAAAAATCTATCAATCTTTGGGTCGTAAGAAATACCAAGCATAGGCACGCCCATAACGCCGGCAAAAATCAGCGCATGTAGCCTGATACTAATCAAAACATCAACGCAACCAACCAGGCTTAAAATTTCCTGCGTAGAAAGCTCCTCCTCAATAACTGTGGCTTTGGTCGTCATCAATTCGGCAGTCTGCTTTGCGGCTTTAATATCTTCAGGAAACTGCATTGGAATAAAAACAACCTCAGCGCGGTAAGTTTCAAACAGCCTGTCAAGCGCTTTTGCCAAATTCAAATTACAATTTTCCCAGCCTTTCCACCTGCGCACCGAAATACCAATTTTAACATTTGAACTGTCAATAGCAAGTTTCGCCAAAATTTTCCTGCCAATATCCAAATTTACCGGCTTAATCGCAAGCACAGGATCTGCTGTACAAAAAATTTTCGGCTTAGTAATTTGCAAACGCCCAAGTTCCGCCAGTGAACCTTTATCACGCACTGTAATTAAATCGACCTGATTAACAATCAGATTCATCAGCCACTTTGCCAAATTGCCACATATCGGACCAATGCCTTGCGCGTACAACATAACCTTGCGCCCAAAAAGCTTCGCCAGCATTATAACACCAAGATAATAATACAAACTCCGCCGACTTGTAACATTTTGCAAAAGACTACCCCCGCCACTAATCAACAAATCCGCCGACAAAATCTTGCGCACAATCGCCCAAATATTCAACCACGCCACTGCCTCAACATTATGCCGCTTTTTGGTATATTCAGGATCCATTGAAATAACTGTAAATTTTAATTCGCCGTCCAGTCCGCGCAAGGTTTCCAAAATCGCAGCCAACATTGCCTCATCGCCGCCATTTTTTGAACCATAGTAGCCGGATATTAAAATATTTTTCATCTTCCCACTTTCAACTTAGTAAAAATTTTAAAAAGCAAAATCATCAGTACGCCAATCAAGCCGCCCAAAATCACGCCATCAACGCCACGCATAAATGACATAAAAATCGGCGTGCGCATATGTGCAAATGTTTCAACCATTGAACTTTGCCCAACTGTTGCCGCAATTGTCAGCACAAAACAAACCGACTTTGGAAATTTTTTCAAAAAAGCCGCCATTGCCAAAATAAATGCAGGGTGTCCAAAAAATACTTCCTTTGAACGCGGTCTTGCATAGAAAAATTGCTCCAAAGCTTGCCGAACTTCCATTTCTGCGCCGGCTACAGGTACCCCTGCTGTATGTCCACTACGCAATATCAAAAGCACAAATCCTGCCAAAACCACTAAACTCATAAGCAGTGTCTTGACTGTTATATTTAAATTCAAAATTGTCTTGAACTGCGATAATGCAGAAACATTCTTGCTCAGTTCGCCCACAACATTAAATCTCTGCAAGAAGGCTATCGCAACCAAAATCACCGGCAAAACAAATGTTAACTTTATGCCCCGAAAGATTTCAAATTCCAAAAAATATTCAACATCACTCAACGCGCCGGAAAGATAAACTGCTCCGACCATTGAAGCTAGGCTTGTCAACAAAAGCGCAGCAATTGACAACCAAATAATTTGCATTGTTGAAAGCCCGGCTGCACTGACTTTTGCCTTTAAACGCAGAAATTGCAACCTGTCAAGTTGCCAAATTATCGCTAATGCCGGAAAAACATTCGCACTTAAAAACGCAGCAATTATGCGCACTTTGCCGCCGCCACCCAAAATTACTGGAAGGGCAAACATCGCCGCTGACAAGACAAACATTATCAGCTGAACGCGCCGATTAGCATTCAACCTGTGCGAAATCAGCGATAAATACAAAACAACTGCCGCCGCAACGCCAATTAAAACTAAAATCCTAAAGCCGGCGTTGGGATAATATTTTTCAAAAGTGCTCGCCCTGCCGAAAGTATAACCCTGCGCACTAAGCCGCTCAACCACGCCTGTTACATAATCTAAATTGGTCTCCAGCAATGTCTTTTCAGGCTCCGGCTTATCATAAATGCGCAGCAGATTGATTCTGATATTGCGCTCATGGTCAGTAGTCGCCCAACGCTGAATCGCAACGCTCGGTAAAAGTTTAGGCTGTTCATCTTTCGGAATTGCAGAAAGCCGCGCTACCTTATCATAACCAAGCTCACGCGCAATCTGATTCATTCCGGTTTGCGGATAGAACCGCAACTGCGTAAAATGTTCAATCAAGCCCAATGTCAAACCGCGCCTTTGCATTTCCTCAACTGCCACATCAACATGATTTGGCGCACCTAAAATCTGCGGACCATCAAACACAACTTCAGAAACCTCAAAACCATCAAGCCGCTCAAAAACAGATTTAACACTTTCCGGTGTACATTGGTTGAAATTTGAAGGTCTTGCTAAAATCTTAAACCCTGCGTCCTTAGCAATTTGCATTTCACGCGTTGATAAACCAAGTGGCATTTTCATAAAAGCACCATATTGCGCCTTGACTTCCAAAACCTCAATATCACCAACCGCAAAAGCCCTGACTCTATCCTTACCAACGCGTAAAATCAAATCTGCCTTAGCTTCATTATAATCAGCAAGACTGCGACCAATAATGTAAACCTTGCTTGCGTCGATAACATTTGCCTCAATAGCCCTGCGCCAATCACTGCTAAGAGATGCGCCACTCAAGTAGTTAGTAATAATCTCACTGCCACTAAGCGCAATAACTTTGCCTTGTCGCGTTAGCTTTTCATAAGTCATATCATAAATTGCAAGCGAAGTTATCCCAGCCGCCTTGAACTGCCTTAAAATGTCCTCAAAATCATAGCCTTCACGCTCCGCCAAGTTAAACAGGCTATCATAATCCATCGCCATATCAACCTGATTATTGCTAATTTCAATTGCATGCCGTTGCCCTGCTATTGCAAGCCCAACAATAAGCCCGACTGCAACAACCGCCACCAGTGCACTATTATAAACAAATTTCTTCATTGCGTCACCTGCATTATTAAAAACTCCTGCGATTATATCACGCTTGAAAAAATTATACCATATATTTTTGTAAATAAAAAAAGCAGGTTGCCCTGCTTTAAAAATATTTTTAGCTTTTAATAGCTGTCAATAAAATCTCCCCGTCGCGCAACTGAACTGAATCAAATTTCAAATTCAATGGCAAAGAAACACTATTCAAAATCTTCATCTCACCAAAATATCTGTCCAAATTAACCTGCCTAATCAGCGCATTTTTAACATTCAAGCGCGTCGCATGAAAATAAACATCGCCGCCATCAACAATAAAAATTCCTGCAATATCAACCTCTGCAGTTCGCCCAAGAACTTTAATTTCGCCGCTCGCACTGATTTCTTCATCTGTAATTTTTATTTCAGCGTTCTCAAGCCTGTCAACTTTGCTGGCAATAAAGTTTTTCAAGTCGTCAGAATTTATCACGCCGTGCAATTCAAGCCCACCAACCGACCTAAACAGCTTATTAACATCACTCTTGCCGTCGGCTGGAAACAATACTTCGCGCATATCAAGGCTAATATCTTCGCCGTCCAAAGACAGATTTTGAAAATTCATCTCACCAATCTGCCCAAAATTTGCCGCCACATGAACTTTATCAATTTCGCCAATTGCAACCTTCGCCCCCGGCGTTGAACTTAAATTTAAATCAATTTCTTGCGCGGCTGTCGATTTCATAATCTGTTCGCGCAATATATTCTCAACAGCGTGCGGAATAGCAATTTCCAAAAGCGCAACCAATAACAGCAAAAGCACTGTCATTAGCATTAAAAATTTTTTCATCAAAACCTCCAGAACTGTTTATTTTTTAATAGCACGCATTGCCAAGTACGCGCGAATAAAATTATCAATTTCGCCGTCCATAACTGCCTGAACATTGCCTGTTTCTTCGTTCGTGCGTAAGTCCTTAACCAGCGTGTAAGGCTGAAAAACATAAGACCGAATTTGACTGCCCCACTCAATCTTCATTCTGTCGCCTTCAAGCTTTGCAAGTTCTTCCTCCTTCTTTTCAAGTTCAAGTTCAAACAATTTCGCTCTGAGCATTTTTAAGCACTGCTCCTTGTTCTGCAGTTGCGAACGCTCATTTTGGCACTGAACAACAATTCCTGTCGGAATGTGAGTCATTCGCACGGCGGAAGATGTTTTGTTAATATGCTGCCCACCGGCACCTGACGCTCGGTATGTATCAACTCGCACATCAGCCATGTTAATATCAACTTCAACTGCATCATCAATTTCCGGCATAATATCGCAAGCTGAAAAACTTGTGTGTCGCCTTGCATTTGAATCAAATGGCGAAATCCTAACAAGCCGGTGAATTCCTTTTTCAGACTTCAAAAAACCATACGCATTGTGACCTTTAATAAACAACGTCACAGACTTAACGCCAGCTTCATCACCAGGCAAAATATCTGCAGTTTCCACTGTAAAGTTATGACGCTCAGCCCAGCGCGTATACATTCTCAATAGCATTTGCGTCCAATCCTGTGCCTCAGTACCACCTGCCCCTGCATGCAAAGTCAAAATTGCATTATTGCCGTCGTAAGGCTCACTAAGCAAAATCTCAAGCCGCAAACTTTCCAAACCAGACTCAATCACCAATATTTCCTCAGCAATGTCGCCTTCTTGACTGTCATCGCCTTCCTCAATCGCCATTTCAAGCAAAAGCTGCGCGTCATCAAACTTCGCAACTAAATTTTTGTAAGTTTCAACGCCCGACTTCATGGCGTTAAGTTCCTGCGTAATCTTCTGCGCATTGTCAGGATTGTCCCAAAAAGTTGGCTCCCCCATCTTATATTCAAGCTCTGCAATCTTTTCTTCCTTGTTTGCTATGTCAAAGTGAATCCCCCATTTCATTCAGCTTTTCACGCAAGGCAGTAAGTTCAATTTTCTTGTCCTCAAGCATTCTGTCACATCCTTTTTAAATTAAAAATTTTCACTAAGCCTAAAGGTTCTTGAATTATTCAGATTTAACTTCTTCGCCACAACAGGCATTTCAAAAGTCTTTTGTGCACTGTCGATTTTTAAAAATCCAAGTTCCTTAAAAACCTCAATAGCACTCCAAATTGTGTACATTGGAAAGTTATTTTCAGTCACCGCATTAAAGTTTTTCGCAAAGTCGCAAATTTCAAATCTGTTAGTCTTTTTACTGAGCAGCTTTAAAAATTTATAGATTTCAGCCAACTTCGCACGGTCAGGAAAAGCATTTGCAACTTTCGCCGGCTCAAGATAATTCACCATTGCTTGAACATTTAACAAATCTTGCCATTCATTAACTTCCAACTCAAAAGCCAAGTTAATATCTTCAGAGTTAACAAATTCAGCAAAATCAGCCTTCCACCAAGCCAGCGCACTAATTTTCGACTCAATCGTGAACTTCAAATGCTCGCCGGTTGAACCAATAGCCTTAGCATTTGCGCAGTGAACATTCCGACAAGCCAAAACAGGTTTTGGATTTTCAATTCCGCACGGCGCAAATTTTTCAAACTCCTGCGCGTCGTCCAAAGTCAAATCAGCAGGATTGACAAGCGCGTCCACAATAAGCACCGGCAAAAAATCTGCGTCCTTCAAGTGCCTTCTAACATACGCATCAAAACGCCTTTGCAATTCAGGAATTTTCGCCGCCTTGATTGAAAATCCTGCCGCCTGAGGATGTCCGCCGTACTGCTCAAAAATTTCAGCCATTGAATCCAAAGCAGTTTTCATATGCAAGGCAGGAATACTCCTGCAAGAGCCGCGTGCGTCTTCACCAACCACAGACAAAATTATCGTCGGCAAGTTATAACGCTCAACCAGCTTTGAGGCAGTCAAGCCGATAACTCCGCCTTCCCAATTTGAACCTGCAATAACAAGCGTTGCCAAGTCGCCTTCAGATTCAGTGCGCAGTTTGAAAACTTCTTCCTCAGCTTGCTCCAGCATTTTAGTTTCAATATCTTTGCGTTCTTGATTGACTTCATTAAGCATTTTAGCCAAAATCTTTGCCTGCGCGTCGTCATCTGTCAAAAGAAGCCTTAAGCCTTCGCTTGCCGATTTCAACCTGCCAATTGAATTTAATCTTGGCGCAATTTGAAAAGCAATATTCTCTGTCGAAATTTTTTTATTGCCAAGTTCTGCGACCTCAATTAAATTTCTTAAGCCAACGCATTTTGTTTGCGCCATTTCAGCTAAGCCTTGCTTAACAATCTTGCGATTTTCGCCAACCAGCGGCACTAAATCCGCCACAGTTGCCAATGCTACCAATTCAATGTCAGTTGTGTAAGACTGAAAATCTACGCCTTGAAGTTCCTGACAAAGTGCTTGCGAAAGTTTAAAAGCTACTCCTGCGCCACATAAATTTTTTTCAGGATAGTTGCACTCAAGCTGATTTGGATCTAACACTGCCACTGCCGAAGTAACTTTTTCCAACGCCGGCAAGTGGTGGTCTGTTACAATTACATCTAACCTGTCGGCGACTGCTGAAATTTCAGCTTGATTTGAAATTCCACAATCAACTGTAACAAGCAAAGTCACGCCGCCTGCTAAAATTTTTTCCAGCGCAGGTATATTCAATCCATAGCCTTCGGAACGCGCAGGAATATAATTTTCAACAGTCGCACCAAGTCGCTTTAAAGTGCGCGTCAAAATCGCAGACGCACTCACGCCATCAACATCATAGTCACCATAAACGCAAATCTTTTCTTCGCCTTCAATAGCAGTGATAATCCTGTCAACTGCCACCTCCATACCCAACATTTCAAATGGATTGTTGAACGGCGATTTTTCAGGATTTAAAAATTTTTCGGCATCGGCAACCTCAGTTATTCTACGCTGCGCCAAAAGTTTTGCAGTCAGTTCAGTAACGCCAAGTTCAGCAGAAATTTTTTTTATAACTGCCACATTGTCTTTTTTAATTATCCACTTCCGCAATTTACAATTCTCCATTCACAATTCAAAATAACTCTATTTGGTCGCTTTCAGATAAACCTTTCAACGCGCCGTGTTCTTGAAGTGCGGCTATTGCAGTTTTATTTACTCCTGCGCGGTTTCTCAAGTCCTCAATCGAAGTAAATTCGCCGGACTTTCTAGCCTCAACAATTCCACGCGCTGCAACTTGCCCGACTCCTACCAATGCGGCAAGCGGCGGCAACAATGAATCTTTCAGCATGATAAACCTTTCAGCGTCCGATTTATATAAATCAACATGCTCAACTTTAAAGCCACGCAAAAACATCTCCAAAACCAGCTGATAAACCGCAAGCGTACCGGACTCCTTCAAGTCAAGTTTTCTATCTTCTGCCAAGTCATTTAGTCTGCTAATTTCTGACTTAATATAGCGTTCGCCTTTGATAACTTCATTTGCGTCAAATTCATCGGCGCGAATAGAAAAATAAGCCGCATAATAAGCTAGAGGATAATGCACCTTGCAATAGGCAATCCTATAAGCCATCATTACATAAGCAGTTGCATGGGCGCGTGGAAATAAATATTTAATTTTTTGGCAGGAGTCAATATACCAATCCGGCACATCGTGCGCTTTTAAATCTTCCACAGCGTCTTCAGAAATTCCCTTGCCTTTGCGTACATTTTCCATAGTTTTAAAACTTTTCAATGCGTCAACGCCGTGATGAATCAAGTACATCATAATATCATCACGCGCCGAAATTGCGTCCTTCAGCGTGCAATGACCGTCCTTAATTAAATCTTGCGCGTTGCCAAGCCAAACATCTGTGCCGTGCGAAAAGCCTGAAATTCTAACCAAGTCGCTAAAACAGTCTGGATGCGTGTCATCAATCATCTGTCGTGTAAATGGCGTGCGAAATTCAGGTATGCCGAAAGTTCCTGACTTTGCGCCAATTTGTTGCGGCGTAAGTCCAAGTGCTTTAGTGCTTGAAAATAATGACAGCGTCGGCTTGTCATCAAGCGGAATTGTCTGTGGATCTCGGTGCGTCAAATTTTCCAACATTTTTATAACTGTCGGATCATCATGCCCCAAAATGTCCAGCTTGACCAACCTTGAGCTTATAGAATGATAATCAAAGTGCGTTGTGATGGTTTCAGAAGATTTTTTTTCAGCAGGATACTGAATCGGCGTAAAATAATGTATATCCATATCGCGCGGTACAACCATAATCCCTGCCGGATGTTGACCGGTTGTAGATTTAACGCCCATGCAACCTTGAGCCAACTTCGCAATGTATGCAGGATGCTTTGTAATATTTTTGCTTTCAAGATATTTTTTAACAAAGCCAAATGCTGTTTTTTCAGCAACAGTCATAATTGAACCTGCGCGATAAACATTGTGCCTGCCGAACAAAACTTCAGTATACTTGTGCGCACGCGGCTGATATTCGCCGGAAAAGTTCAGATCAATATCAGGCACTTTGTCACCGTCAAATCCAAGAAATACAGCAAATGGTATGTCGTGCCCGTCCTTAGTCAACGGATAACCGCAGACAGGACAATTTTTATTTTCCAAATCATAACCACAACCAACTTCGCCATGCGTAAAAAATTGGCTGTACTGACATTTTGGACAGCGATAATGCGGCGGCAGGGGATTAACTTCAGTAATGCCTGTCATTGTCGCAACAAAACTTGAACCAACGCTGCCACGACTGCCAACCAAGTAACCATCATCATTGGACTTTTTAACCAAACGCTGTGCAATTAAATACAAACTTGAAAAGCCGTGCCGAATTATCGGCTGAAGTTCCTGCTCCAATCTTGCCAAAACAATTTCAGGCAAATTTTCACCATACAAATATTTTGCGCGCTTGTAGGACATTTCGCGGATTTCATCATCTGCGCCCGGCATTGTCGGCGAATACAAGCCGTCAGGAATCGGTTTTAAAACTTCAACTTCGGCGGCAATTTTATTTGGATTGGTGACGCAAGCCGCATAAGCTAAATCTTTGCCTAAATAATCAAACTCAGCCAGCATTTCATCAGTTGTACGCAAGTAGAGCGGCGGCTGTTTATCAGCATCCGCAAAGCCTTTGCCGTTCATTAAAATCGCGCGGTAAATCTGATCTTCAGGATTCAAAAAATGCACATCACAAGTTGCAATCAGCGGCTTATTCAACTTCTGCGAAAGTTCAGCGACTTTTTTGTTTATGTTAATTAAATCTTCATCAGTGTTAATGTTAGGAAAATCCGCACTGCGAACTAAAAAGTCGTTGTTGTGGTAAGGCTGAATTTCCAAATAATCATAAAAATTTGCAATTTCCTCAATTTCAGTTTCAGATTTTCCAGCGATAATTGAGCGTATAAGTTCGCCCGCCTCACAAGCCGAACCAATAATCAAGCCTTCGCGATAATGCGCCAAAATTTCTTTCGGAATACGCGGCGTGCGGTGAAAAAATCTGACTTGACTGATTGAAATTAACTGATACAAATTCTGCAAGCCGACAGCGTTCTTCGCAAGCAAAATGATATGGTAGCCGGATTTTTGATTTTCCTCAACATCTAAGTAGCCTTCCATTCCGTAAATAACTTTAATTTCCTTGCCCTGCTTTTTCAATTTGGAAACAGTTTGAGCGGCTTCAGGAAAAGCTTGCGCAACGCCGTGGTCAGTAATTGCAACAGCAGACCAACCCCAGTTTG
>CAJOPJ010000099.1 GCA_905236325.1 uncultured Selenomonadaceae bacterium | reverse complement strand
TCTTGCAAAACTCCGATAATAAAACCGATTCCGACAACTTGCATTGAAATATCACTCGGTATTCCGAAACTTGAACAGGCAACAGGAATCAGCAATAAACTGCCGCCGGCAACGCCTGACGCACCACATGCACCGACAGTTGAAATTATGCACAGCAAAAGCGCAGTCGGCATATCAACTGAAATTCCGAGCGTATGCGCCGTTGCCAAACTCAAAACTGCAATTGTAATTGCCGCGCCAGCCATATTTATTGTTGCGCCGAGCGGAATTGAAACTGAATAAATGCTTTCATCAAGCCCAAGACGCTTGCAAAGTCCAAGATTCACCGGAATATTTGCGGCTGAACTTCTTGTAAAAAATGCGTAAATTCCACTTTCACGCAAAGTTGTCAAAACAAGTGGATATGGATTGCGTTTTAATTTCCACCAGACAATCAAAGGATTCATAATCAACGCCACGCCGAAAAATACGCCGAGCAAAACAGCCAACAGTTGGGCGTAACCTAAAAGCGCGTCAATGCCTGAAGTTCCAATCGCGTCCGCAACTAAGCCCATGATTCCGAATGGCGCGATTCTGATAACCCACTGCACAACTTGAGTAACAGCTTTTGCTATGTCTGACAAAATTTCATGCGTTCTGTCGCCGGCTTTGCGCAGTGCCAAGCCAAAAATTACGCCCCAAGCCAAAATACCAATGTAGTTTGCGTTAGTCAGCGCGTGAATTGGATTGTCAACAATGTTCATTAAGACAGTTTTTAAAACTTCAGTAATTCCATTCGGCGGCGTGATTGAAACATCAGTAACTTGCAAACTTAAATTTGTTGGAAATAAAAATGATGCCGAAACTGCGACTAACGACGCGCAGAAAGTTCCAATTACATACAAAATTATAATTGGCTTCATCGCGCTGTTTGAATTGGCTGACGGTTGCGAAAGTGCGTTCATTACCAAAACAAAAACCAAAATTGGCGCAACGCCTTTCAATGCACTGACAAAAAAGCTGCCGAATACTGAAATGACCGGAATTGTTGCCGGCAAAAACAGCGCAAGAAAAATGCCAATTACCAGACCGACTGCGATTAATTTTATTAAGGCAGTTTCGCCATAAATCTTGCCTACTTTAGTTAACACTAAAAAACCTCCCAAAAACACAGATAATAATTGAAAAATGATAAATGACAATGAAAAAATTTTTTCATTTTTAATTTATCAATTCGCCATTGTACAAGCACCATGGTTCGGCGGACATAAAATCGCCATTGTGATAAATTGCGGCTCTTGCCCTGCAACCGCCGCATTTATTTTTGTACTTGCAAACTCCGCAGTTGCCGCTGTAGTCAAGCGTGCGAAGTTTTTTCAGTACAGGATTTTCTTTCCAGATAACATCGAACGGCGTTTTGCGAACATCGCCAAGTTCCATGTTCAAGTACGCGCAAGGTTGAACTTTACCTTTCGGACTGATTATACAATAACTTAAACCTGCAAGGCAACCACGCTGAAATCTTGAAGTCATACCAAGTTCTTGAACAATGCGCAAAAATTGCGGCGCACAAGTCGGCTTAAGTTCAATGTCAACTTCCTGCTGCTTTTTCATAATGCGCGTTAAAACATTTTCATATTCAGCGGCACGCAAAGATTCTTCTTCAATAGTTGCGGCTCTGCCTGTCGGTACAAGGAAGAAAAAATGATGCGCTTTTGCGCCAAGTTTGACTGCAAAATCTGTTATCTCTTCAAGTTCTTGCTGATTCCAATCCATGACAGTTGTGTGGATTTGGAATGGCAAGCCGACTGCCGCACAATTTTTCATACCTTCAACTGCGCCGGACCAAGCATTTTTAAACGCGCGAAATTTATCATGCTTTTCAGCGTCCATTGAGTCTAAAGAAATTCCCATTCCACGCGCACCGGCTGCTTTTAAATCTATCGCCATTTGACGCGTAATTAAAGTTCCATTCGTGCCAAAGACCGGAATTAACTTTAAACTTGCAGCGTGCTTGACTAAATCTAAAATGTCAGGACGCATTAAAGGTTCTCCGCCGCTGAAAATCATAATTTTAAAACCTGCGCGTGCAATTTGATTTAAAAGTTTCTTAGCCTCTGCAGTCGAAAGTTCTTCTTCCACTTTACAACCTGCATCGCGATAACAATGTGCGCAATACATATTGCAGGCGTTTGTTGTGTTCCAAGAAACTATCAATTTAAATTCCCCTCCAAAAAAATTTTCTGCAAATTAAAATGGCGTGGCGTTCATTACAAGTTTTGGATTGTTATCGGTTATCCAACCTAATGCCCATTCATTTTCAACAAGCAAGACAGGATTTTCATTTCTGTCAACCACAAACATTCCTCTATCTGCGCCGCGAAGTTCAGCAGGAGTAACTTTTTTATCGTCATCAAATTTCAGCCAACGCGCAACTTCAAAATTCAACATATTCATCAAAATATCAACGCCATACTCCGATTTCAATCTATATTGCAAAACTTCAAACTGCAAAGTCCCGACAGTTCCGACAATGTAAGAATCAGTGCCGCTGCCGACAGGATAGAAAAGCTGAATCGCGCCTTCCTGCGTAAGCTGTTCAATGCCTTTTTGAAATTGTTTGCGTTTCATTGTGTCTTTGGCTTGAACGCGTGCAAATTTTTCAGGCGGAAATGTTGGAAAATCTTCAAATTTAAATTTGTGCGATGCGTCGGTGATTGTATCGCCAATACCAAAAATGCCGGGATCAAAAAGTCCGACAATATCGCCCGGAAATGCTTCCTCAATAATCTGTCTTTCCTGCGCTAAAAATTGTTGCGGCTGTGCCAATTTGATAATTTTGTTTGACGGCGCGTGCCAAACCTGCATATTGCGTTCAAATTTGCCGCTGCAGATTCTGATAAAAGCCAATCTGTCGCGATGTGCAGGATTCATATTTGCCTGAATTTTGAACACGAACGCTGAAAATTTTTCATCTGAAGGCTCAATAACTCCGTCGTCAGAAAGTCTTGCAGCCGGAGTTGGTGCTAAGCGCAAATATTCCTCCAGAAAATTTTGCACACCAAAATTTGTCATCGCACTGCCAAAAAATGTTGGCGTTAAATTTCCTGCGTCAATTTTTACTTTATCAAAATTTTCGCCGGCTTCATCAAGCAATGCCAAATCATCTTGCAGTTGTTGAAAAACTTCCTGTCCGACTTTTTCAATGACTGCAGGGTCGTTCGCTGAAAAAATTTCAGAAACGCGCTCACTTTGTCCATGGGTAGTATCTTCTGCGAAAAGTTCAACCTGCTTTTTCTGCCTGTCATAAACGCCTAAATATTTTCCGTCAACGCCAATAGGAAAGTTCATTGGATAAGTCGGAATGCCGAGAACATTTTCAATTTCATCAAGTAAGTCGAGCGGAACTTTGCCGTATCTGTCAAGTTTATTTATAAATGTAAAAATTGGCACGTGGCGTTCACGGCAAACTTTGAACAGCTTTTTAGTTTGCGCCTCAACGCCTTTTGCCGCGTCAATAATCATAACTGCGCTGTCAACTGCCATCAAAGTCCTGTAGGTGTCCTCAGAAAAATCTTGGTGACCTGGCGTGTCAAGAATGTTAATTCTGCAGCCGTTGTAATCAAATTGCAAAACAGAACTTGTAACAGAAATTCCGCGCTGTTTTTCAATTTCCATCCAATCGCTGACTGCGTGGCGTTGAGTTTTTCTGGATTTTATCGAGCCTGCCAAGTGAATTGCGCCGCCATACAGCAAAAGTTTTTCAGTCAAAGTTGTTTTGCCTGCGTCAGGGTGCGAAATTATCGCAAAAGTCCTGCGCTTTGAAATTTCTTCAGTTAATGTCATAAAAATCCTCCAATAAAATTTATTTTGATTTAAATTTAGTAAACAATTGTTGTGTAAAAATCCATTCATTAGCAATTTTTTGGCTTAATAATTTTTGACTTGGAACAGGTTTAGGTAAATTTTTTGTGCGTTCAAGATATTTTAAATAATTCACAAATCCTGCGATAACATGACCTGTAATATCAATTCTTGTTCGGCAAGCATGGTGGCGTTCATAAAAATTTCCAACAATTGAATCCGGCTTTGCAAAATACATTGCGACTTCAGGAAAAAAGTAACTTGTTGAAAGATATTCTGCGCGTCTTTGCATTGCTGAATAAAAATCATTGAAGTTAATTTGTTGCAACATATCTGCAATTTCAGGAATATTTTTCATGCGCTCAATCATCAAATCCGACGCTGTGATTAGTTCCAAAAGCGTTGCGTAAGATGTGCCTCTGTGATAAACAAAAGCCAGCGCAGGAATTATATTTTTCAAGCCAAAATCAAAATATTTGCGCTCAGGTTTGTATTTGGTAATTTCATTTACTGAATAAGCCAGCCAATGATCGTGATTTTTCCAATGTTCAATTTCAATAAAGCGTTCAAATGCAAGTTCAGCTGCCTTAAGTAACTTTTCATCTTTAGTCAGCGAATACAAACTTAAAATTCCAAAAACTGCTTCGCCGTCATAAAAAACAGTTCTTAATTCCGATTTCAAGGAAAAATCTGCGCCATTCAAAACATGAACAAAACTGCCATCCGCCTTTTGCATTGATAAAATTCCGGCGGCAAGTTCACTCATCAAGCCAAAATATTTTTTAGTTTGCATAACTTCGGCGTGTTTTGAAAAAGCAAGTAACGCAAGCGAAGTTGCGCCGAGTCGAAATTCATCGCCGATTTCATCATAAATATAAGCCGCAATTTCGCCATTTTCAAGTTTGCGCTTGCGAACAAAATTTTTAACGCCAAACTCCAAAGCCTTATCAATTACCGTGCCAAGTTCATTTTGCGGCATAATTTCGCCGGACTTGTAAACTTCAAGCAAATCAAAAATTACTCCAAAATGTCGCGGCGCATTATATCCCGGCGTAATTTTATTTGTCGCAGGAAATAAGCCATAAATAAATTTGCCGTTACTTTGCAAGGAATTGACTAAACAATTTGTAGCTGTTTTTGTAAGCTGTTTAAAAAATTCTGCGTCATAATTTTCAATATCACGCAAGCCGGCTGAATTTCCTCTGCCGGTTATAGTTTTAGGTTCTTCGCCATTTTCAACAAAAACTCCGGCGGTATCGAAAATTTCAATAACGCTGTCTTCGGCAAGTTCAGGAAAATTACAACCAAATCTTTGCTGACAGTATCTATTTGTATTTCCTGCGTGAAATTTGCCCAAAAAAAATGGTTCTTTGCCGTCATAGTCATAAAGCATCATATTTGCTGCAAGTTCTTGTTCAGTAAAAGCAATTTTGTAATTTGGATCCAACGCAAAGCCATGTCGAAAAAAATTTCTGCGCGTATTTGCAATAAAAAATTTAAAATCTTGCCAAGTCGCTCTGACTGTAAAAATTACCCAGTCCGCACGGAAAATTGTTGGCGTAATTTTGTTTAAGTTCAAAGCGTCCTCAAGTTTTTGTAACGCAATTTCCCAAGCAACCTGTGCTGAATCTGCTTGTGCATTGCAAACAATCGCTCTTGAGCGCATATCTGACGCTGATAAAAATAAATTTACTTTGCCTGCGCCTGTATTTTTTTCCAAAAAAATCGGCAAACATTTTTCAGCTAAATTTTTTAATGTTTCAGTCAAAATTTCTCCGTCCTTCAAATTTTAATTCCAAATTTCTGCAATAAATCTTCACGCTGTTTAAGTTGTGCCAAAATTTCATTCAACACGCCGGAATAATATTTTTTAGGCGTGTCAAAAATCGGCAAACCGTGCGCTTGGCAGTATTTTTGATATTCCAAAAAATTAACCAAGTCTTCTTCAGCAAAACCTGTCCACGCGTCGCCAAAAAATTTTTTTAACTGTTCACTGATTATGAACAAATACGCGCCTTCAATGCCGGGCGAACCTAAAGACAAAGTCGCGTCAATATAACTTACCTGCAAATTGTGCATTCTGTTTATCGCCTCTTGATAGGTATTCAAATTGTATCGAACCCAGCGCGGAATTAAAATTACTTCTGAATTGTCTTTGAGGAAAATTGCATTGTGCGATGCCGAGCCGAGAGTTGATACAAAACTTTCACAGTTCAAGAAAATATTTAATTGTTCATCAAGCGTAAATTTTTCCGGCTGAATAATTGCATAGCCTTTTGACTTGAAATATTCAGCAAGCCTTTGTTCGCCAATTTGATTACTTCCGCCGTGATAGATATAAAATTTTTTTTGGCTCAGCGGAGTAAATTTTTTCCGCGCATAATTTCTGGCAATCTCAATTGTGTCCAAATATTCCTGCGCAAAAACTGTGTTGCCGGAAAAAAATTGATTTTCAAATGGCTTGCCGCTGTCATCAATAAAAAATGATTCATCAGGCAAAATTACATTTTGAAATTTCATTGGCTCTGTTATTGCGTGAAGATTATTTGTATCGACTTCTAAAATTTCCAGCAATTGCCTGAAATTTTCAGCACCCCCCCCCCTGACCACCACATAGGCGTAAATACAACAGGACAGTTGCGGAAGTAATGCTTGTAAGTATCGCTTTTCAAAAACCACAAACGCTTTAAGCCGTCAGTTAAACAATGTCCCCAAGCTGTAACCAACATACCAAGATAAACAACAGTGCCGAAATTATTTTTGACTTCAGCAGTTGGTGTGTAGGCATCGCCAATGCCGTTGTGCAGTGAACTTCTTTTAATAAAATTACCTTGCGCGTCAACTAAGCCGCCGAAGCCGTCAGTTCCGCCGATAGCTTTGTGCGGCAAAATTGTGCCATTTTCAATAATCTTGAAGTGCAATTTTTTGTTGTGAAAATGATTTTGATTGAGCGTTTCTCCGAAAAATTCCTTGTTGTACAAGCCGTTGTAATTAACCATAAAAAAATTCCTCCACTTAATTTAATTTAACATCATATTTTGCAAGCAATTCCTGTTGTGTGGAAAGTTGCTGTAAAAATTTTGCAAATGTTGTTGAGTAATATTGCTTAATATTTTCGCCCTGCTTATATTTTGCAGTCATTGATGATGTTGTGTAGGTTAAAAATAATTCAAAATCTTCTTGGCTGAAACCTTGCCAATCTTCGCCGAAAAATTTTTTCAATTGTTCGCTGATAATGTAAAGATATGGTCCGCGCCAATTTTGATAAAAAATTGACAAGCTGGAATCAATGTAATGAACGTCCAAATTTTGCAAATTATCCAATGCAAGCTGATAAATATTCGGCGAAGGATATCTTGGAATATAAATTGTTTGAGTGCCGTCACGCAGGAAAATTGAATTGTGCGAAATTGAGCCGAGCGTTGAGGCGTAATTTTCGCAATTCAGCAAAATATTCAGTTGTTCTTCAAATGGAAATGCTTCGGGGCGAATTATCAAATAACCTTTTGACGCAAAAAAATTTGCAAGGCGTTCTTCGCCAACCTGATTTGAACCGTACCAAAAATAAAATTTTTTTCTGTCAAGCTGTCTAAAATTTTTTAAGCCGAAATTTTTAATGCGTTCAACAGTTTCAAAATATTCCTGCGTAAAGTAAACAGTTTGCACTGTTTCGCCGGGATTTTTAATTTCAAAAAATGATTCATCAGGCAAAATAACTTGTGCAAATTTAGTCGGTTGCGTTATCGGAATCAACTTACTTACATCAAGTTCCAAAATTTCCAAAATCTTGGCGAAACTTGGAACAATTCCTTGCCACATTGGAACATAAACTATTGGCAGATTTTTTAAATAATTTTTGTAAAAATCTGTTTGAAAAAACCACGCACGACGCAAGCCGTCAGTTAAACAATGTCCCCAAATCTGCACAATCATATTGAAGTAAATTACAGCTTGCGAACTTTGAATAATATCACCATAAGGAGTATAGGCTTCAGTTACGCCGTGATGAACAAAACTTTCTTCAATGAAGTTGCCGTTCGCGTCTAAAATTCCGCCAAGTCCTGTCGGGTGATTTGGAATTGCTTTATGCGGCAAAATTGTTGCGTTGTCAATCACCTTGAAGTGTAATTTGCGCGGCGAACGATGATTCAAGCCGAGTTTGCCGTCATAAATATTTTTATTGTATAAGCCATCAATGTTAGTCATAAAAATTCCTCCAAATTAAAATTCTAAAATGCTGCCGACTGCAATTTTATTTTTTGAAGTCACGCCGGAACAATGGCAAAAATAAAAATCCTCAACGCCAAAATTTTTCAAGTGCGTCAAAGTTTTCACAATGCGAAAATCATCAGCCTCAATTAAATGCACGCCGCCGATTAAAGTTTTAACAGGCAAATTTAAACGCGCTTGAACTGTTGAAATTATATTTAAAATTCCTGCGTGAGAGCACCCTGCAAGCAAAATAATTTCGCCGGCTTTTTTAATGGCAAGGCAAATTTCATCATCGAAGTTGTCAGGAAGTTTATTTGCGCCGCGAACAAATTTTTCAGCAATAGTTTCAAAATCAAAAGTGCGTTCAAAGTTGCCAATTAAAAAAATATTTTCAGACAGTTGCAAAATATCATGACAAATTTTTTGTTCAACTTGCCAAGCGCGTAAATTTTCAAATTTAAAACCTGCGCCGCGATATTTTTCAGCAGAAAATTTTTCCAGCCAAAAATTGTTGCCGGTGTATAAAATTTTCGGCTTGATTGGCAAAGTTGCAAAGCCACCTGCATGGTCATAATGTGCGTGACTTATCACAGCAAAATTTAATTTTGACAAATCAATCTGCAAAGTTTTTGCATTTTGCCAGGTAAGTTCAGATTGTCCGCAGTCGAAAATAAATTTCAAGCCGTCCGCCTCGATGTAAACTGATAAGCCGTGTTCTGCGAAAAGATTTTTTGAATAGCTTGTGTTTTCCATTACAATTTGCAGTTTAATCGACAAAATATTTTCCTCCGTTGCAAAAATTTTTTAACTTGTAAAATTTAACACAAAATAAATTTATTGCAAGGTTTTATCACTGCAGAAAAAAATTTTTTTAACAAAAAAAATCCTCCGCGCGGAGGATTTTTTTTTACATATCATTTTCTTCAAGCATTAAATTTTCATATTCGAATCTGTCCATAATTTTTAAATCGCGCTCAAGATTTGGATTTATGTCGTAATAATCATAAGTTGCGCCGGCAGGATAATTTTGTGCAAGTTTTTCAAAATGTTGTATATCGGTTTCGATTCCGAGATTTTTTTGCATAACTTCGCCAAGACGCAAAACATCAGGCACTAAATAGCAAACGCCGCCAATATATTCCCAGTAGCCGGGGACAGTTCCGACTTTGATATGTTGATTTTCTTCGGCAGATTTTAAAGTTCCGGCAAGCGCAAACATTTCGGCTGAAGTTAAATCAGTTTCGATAGAATTTTTGGCAACAGATAAAATTTGTGGCAATTTTAAAATTGTGGAAGGGTCGGTAAGTCTTTCAGCACAAGCCTGAAGGAAATTTTGTTGTCTGCGGATTCTGCCGGCATCGCCTTCTATTGAATCGCGAAAACGCACATATTCAATTGCGTGTTGACCATTAAGATGTTGCAAACCTTGTTCAAAATGAATACTCAAGCCGCCATTATCGTCCCAAGGGTCTTCATAATCCATTGCTTGTTCAACAAAAATATCAATTCCGCCCATCGCGTCAATGACTTTGACAAATTCTGAAATATTTACTTTGATAAATTTATCAATCTTAACGCCGAGAAATTTTTCTACAACATTGCGCGTTAAATTTTCTCCGCCGTGAGCGTAAGCTGCATTGATTTTTTGCCAGCCGCCATATCTTTCGATAT
>CAJOPJ010000098.1 GCA_905236325.1 uncultured Selenomonadaceae bacterium | reverse complement strand
CGGACTTGCTCCTGATTCTCAAGCCGACGTTGCGAAAAGAATTGCTATGATGGACAGAACTTCGCCTGATGTTATACGCGAAGTTGAACGTGTTTTGGAAAGGAAGTTGTCCTCAATGATGACTCAAGACTTCACCACAGCCGGCGGTATTCCTGCAGTTGTCGAAGTCCTCAACCGTGTCGATCGTACTACAGAAAAAGCTATTATCGAATCTATGGAAGTGGACAATCCGGAACTTGCCGAAGAAATCAAAAAACTTATGTTTGTCTTCGAAGATATTGTTATGTTGGACGACAGAAGTTTGCAAATGGTTTTGCGCGATGTCGATACAAAAGACTTGTCGCTGGCTATGAAGGCAACTCCACAGGAAGTTTCGGAAAAAATTTACAAAAATATGTCCAAACGCGCCGCAGATATGTTGCGTGAAGAAATTGAGTTCATGGGTCCTGTAAAGATTCGCGACGTTGAAGAAGCGCAAATGAAAGTTGTAAATGTTATCCGCGCACTTGAAGAAAAAGGCGAAATTGTAATTTCACGCGGTCAAGGCGACGAAATGATTGTTTGAAAAAAAATTACGCAAAAAAATTATCCCGACATTTTTGCCGGGATTTTTTTATTTTGTATTTAAATCAGCTCCACATTTTTGCTTTAAGAACATCATAATAATTTTTATCTGCAAACTTAACAATCTGCGCAGTGGTTTTTGATTTTCTAACAACAACTTCGTCGTTCGGTTGAATTTCAAAATTTTCTTGACCGTCAAGGCTGACAACTGCGTCACGATTGTTGGAAATTTTTATAACGACTTCGTCGTCCTCGCTGACAACCATTGGGCGCATTTGAAAGGTATGTGCGCAAATCGGCGTAATCAGCAGCGCACGAATTGTTGGATTTAGAATTGGTCCGCCTGCGCTTAATGAGTAAGCAGTTGAACCTGTCGGGCTTGAAACAATAACGCCGTCCGCTTTGTAGTCCATTAAGTGTGTATTATTTATTTCCAAGCTGAGATTCAACATTCGCGCAGAAATGCCTTTTGAAACAACAACATCATTTATTGCGTTGCCGAGAAATCTTTCGCCAAGTTCATTGCGAACATAGCCGCTAAGCAAAAGCCTATGCTCAACAATGTAATCGCCGATTAAAATTTTTCCCAGCCTGCTTTCAAGTTCACGCGGCTCAATATCAGCCAAAAATCCAAGCGTACCTAAATTTATTCCGCAAACAGGAATACCTTGTTCACGAAACCTGCGACAAACGCCAAGCAAAGTTCCATCGCCGCCGATTGAAAGTGCCATATCAATATGCACACGCTCAACGCAAGGCAAACCATATTCATCTTTGCGGAATTGTCTGGCTTCGGTTGCCGGCATAACAAGTCGAACATCTTTGTTTTTGTAAAAATTAAAAATCCTGTCCACAATTTCGCCGGCGCGACGCTTGCTCATGTTTGGAAAGACCGCAATTTGCATCATACCTGCATCAACTCCAAAAACTGTTCCGAAAATATTTTGTCTTGTCATTTGGCGTTCAACTCCTCGTGCGCTTTATCTACCACTTCCTGTACATTAACATTTTTAAACTCATAATCTTGTAATTTGGTAATCTGAACCAAATATTCAATATTTCCTTCAGGACCTTTTATTGGCGAAAAATCTAAGCCGCAAATTTTTAAATCCAAGCTTTTTGCAAAGTTCAAAATTTTTTCAATGACTTGCGCGTGAATTTTTTTATCGCGGACAACGCCTTTTTTTCCGACATTTTCGCGCCCTGCTTCAAATTGCGGCTTAATCAGCGCAACAATTTCGCCGTCAGCTTTGAGTAAATCTTTTGCAACCGGCAAAACTTTTTCCAGCGATATAAATGAAACATCAATCGACGCAAAATCTAAGTCGTCAAAAATATCTTGCCGCGTCAGGTTGCGAATATTTGTACGCTCCATGTTGACAACTTGAACATTGCTGCGAAGTTTCCAAGCAAGTTGACCATAACCGACATCTATTGCATAAACTTTTTTTGCGCCGTGTTGCAACATACAATCAGTAAAGCCGCCGGTTGAGGCTCCAATGTCAGCCGTAATTTTATCTACCAAATTTATTTCAAAAACTTTTAAGGCTTTTTGAAGTTTAAAGCCGCCACGACTTACAAAAGGCATTTCTTCGCCGATGATTTCAATTTTCGCGTCAACGTCAACTAGCGTTCCCGCCTTGTCAATTTTTTGACCGTCAACTAAAATT
>CAJOPJ010000097.1 GCA_905236325.1 uncultured Selenomonadaceae bacterium | reverse complement strand
TGGAATAATTGTAACTTTGTGGACAGGATCTGCGTGTTTAAGCATCATTCCGACAAGTGCGTGACCGCCTTCGTGGTAAGCGGTAAGTTTCTTTTCCTCATCGCTCATGACTTTTGATTTGCGTTCAGGACCTGCCATAACGCGCTCGATTGATTCTTCAAGCTCAAGCATTTCAATTTGCTTTTTATTTCGACGCGACGCCAACAATGCAGCTTCATTGACTAAATTTTCCAAGTCCGCACCTGTAAAACCAGGCGTGCGCCTTGCTAAAATATCCAAGTCAGCGTCTTTAGCAATAGGCTTGCCTTTCGTGTGAACTTTTAGAATTGCAATCCTGCCTTTGACATCAGGTTTATCAACCACAATCTGCCTGTCGAATCTGCCGGGACGTAAAAGCGCGTTGTCCAAAATGTCAGGTCTGTTAGTTGCGGCAATAATTATTATACCTTCATTTGCCGCAAAGCCGTCCATTTCAACCAACAACTGATTTAAAGTCTGTTCGCGTTCATCGTGACCGCCGCTAAAACCAACTCCGCGCTGACGACCTACTGCGTCAATTTCATCAATAAAAATTATGCACGGTGCAGTTTTTTTAGCTTGTGCGAACAAATCTCTGACACGTGATGCGCCAACGCCGACAAACATTTCTACAAAGTCCGAGCAGCTGATTGAAAAGAAAGATACTCCTGCCTCACCGGCAACAGCCTTTGCTAACAAAGTTTTTCCTGTGCCAGGAGGACCGAATAACAAAACGCCTTTTGGGATTCTGGCTCCAAGTTCATTGAACTTTTTTGGATGCTTAAGAAATTCAACAACTTCTTGCAATTCTTCCTTAGCTTCATCAGCACCGGCAACATCATTGAAAGTAACTTTAACTTTGTCGCCGGTTGACATACGCGCATGACTTTTGCCAAAAGACATCATGCGACCTCCGCCGCCTTGCGTTTGATTCATTATTAAGAACCACACGCCAATTAAAATTAAAATTGGCAAGAACGACGACAGGAGCGCCATCCACCACGGCGGCTCTTTCGGATTTTGCGCTGTTATTTCGACGCTGTTAGCCTCCAATTTGCCAACAAGTGATTCATCACCGACAGGTGTATCTGGAACTATGGTTGTAAATTCTGTGCCGTCTTTTTTAGTTGCCTTGATTGAGTTTTTTGTTATGACGACTTTTGAAACTTCGCCATTTTCCACGCGTTGCAGAAATTGTGAATAACTTGTTTCTTCGACTGTTTGCGGTTTTACTGAAAAATAATCATACGCAGTTATCGCCACGAAGATAACCAGCAAATAAAAGCCCACGTTGCGGAAAAAACTATTCAAACAAAACGCTCCTTTATAGTGGTAAATATTGACAAACTCCCCACAGCTAAATTTTGCAATTTTTTTTGCGCCTTTCAGTACTTTTCGGCGCAGTTTGGTAATGTGGTAAGGTAGGAAGTTTTACTTATCACTTTCCAGATTATTTATTGTAAATGCTACGCTTCAAAACGCCAAGATAGGGCAGGTTGCGATAATGCTGTGCGAAGTCTAAGCCATAACCGACAACAAATTCATCAGGAATTTCAAAACCGCAATAATCAATTTCAACCTCAACTTTGCGGCGCGAAGGCTTATTCAACAAACTGCAAAGTTTAACGCTGTTTGCGCCGCGACTTTTGAAGTAAGTAATTAAATAGTCCATAGTCGTGCCGGAATCGACAATATCTTCAATCAGCAGAATGTCGCGACCTTTAGGATCCGCATCGATATTTTTCAAAATATTTACCTTGCCGCTCGATTGGCTGCTTGCGTCATAACTTGAGGCAATCAGAAAATCGAAATTGACAGGAATTGTCAAGCGACGCACTACATCTGTGTAGAACATAACCGCGCCATTCAAAATGCCGACAGTCAACAGCGGCTTTTTAATGTCCTTGAAGTCCTCGCTAATCTGCGCCGCAATTTCTTTAACGCGCTTGTCGAGTTCTTCCTCAGTGTAGAGCACTTTTTCAATGAAATCTTCTTTGGTTTTCAATGTAACCAGTCCTTTCTTGATAGAAAAATTTTTTATAACTGACAACTTTCCGCGCTTCAAGTTGGCGCGTTGGTTTTTTGGTAATTCCACGCCCGACAAGTTGTTTATTAAAACTTTGCGGACATCTTCAAAATTTTTAAAGCCAAAATCTTTCACTTCACCAAGAAATTTTTTTATGACAAGCCTTTGCATTGCCGGGTGAAGTTTTAAAAATTCTGCCTGTAAAATTTTATTGTCCTGCACAACTTGCGGAAAGATTTTTTTTGCTTGCAGGTTTAAGAAATCAGATTCTTCAGCCACAACTTCACCAAGTCTGCAAAGTGTTTCAACTATTGCAGGATTAAAATTTTCAAGCATTGGCAAAAGTTCAAGCCGAATTTTATTGCGCGTCGCGTCCGGTTCAAAGTTTGTTGCGTCGATTCGTGGAATCAAATTTCGACTTGCACAGTATTTTTCAAGTTCAGTTTTTTTGAACCTGAGCAGAGGTCGAATCAACAAACCAAATTCAGATTCAGCTGAAAATTTCATTGCGCCCAGCCCTGTTGAAGTTGTTCCGCGCATTAGTCGCATTAAAATTGTTTCTGCTTGGTCATTGGCGTGGTGCGCTAAAGCTATCGCGTCAAAGTTTAAAGCCTTGCGAACTTTGGCTAGAAAATTGTAGCGAAGTTGTCGCGCCGCAGTTTCGATTGAAATTTTATTTTCAGCTGAAAAATTTTTAACATTGCCGTGTTCGCTGTAAAAATTTAAGCCCAGCGACTTTGCAAAATCAGCCACAAAATTTGCGTCAGCGATTGAGTCTGCGCCGCGTAAACCGTGTTCATAGTGCGCAATGCAAAGTTCTAAATTGAACCTGCGTTTTGAATTGTTCAGCAAGTCTGCAAGCGCGATTGAGTCTGCTCCGCCGGAAACTGCCACGACAATTTTTTTTGCAGTGAAAATATTTTCAGTTTGGCAGAAGTCGATAAATTTTTTCAGCAAAACTTTGCCTCAATCTGAACGACGTGAACCGCGTCCGCCGCGCTTGGAATCTGTCTTGCGTTTTAAGTCGGTTAAGCGTTCATCGCTGTCTTTTAAAAACTTGGAAAGTTTATCTTCAAATGAAGCTGAAGTTTGTCTTGGTTGTCTGCGATTATCTGTATTACGCGCCTGTGATTTAAATTTTGGCTTTTCGGCTTCGGCTTTTTGTTGCTGTTTTAGCTTTTTGATTGACAGCGCGATTTTGCCGTTTGCGTCGATATTTACAACTTTTGCTTGAACAACTTGACCTTCCTCCAAAAAGTCGCTGACAGTGCTGACATATTCATCTGCGACTTCGGAAATGTGAATCAGACCGCTTTTGCCGCCTTCAAGTTCAATAAAGGCACCAAAATTTGTGATGCGTGAAACTTTTCCTTCAACAACGCTACCTACTTCGATAGTCAAAACTTTAGTCCTCCTCAAAAAACCTTTCTAAAAAATTTTTCAGCGCGAAATTTGATAAGGCAACTCACCATCTTTTGCAAGC
>CAJOPJ010000096.1 GCA_905236325.1 uncultured Selenomonadaceae bacterium | reverse complement strand
CTAAAATTTTTTCTCAGATTATAACAAAGTAAATTTAGTTTTACAGGGTAAAAATTTTTTTAACTGTGCGTTAATTTTTTTTTAAAAATTTTTATAAAAAGTGTAAGATACTATCTGAAAACCTGCCTTGAATAAAAAGCCTATCTGTTGTATAATTCAGAAAACTTTTTTAATTTTAGGCAAGGAGGAATAAAATTTGATTTACACAGTAACTTTTAATCCTGCACTTGACTACATCGTGCGATTGGATTCTTTCGCAGCAGGCAGAATCAATCGCGTAAACTATGAACAAGTGCTTGGCGGCGGCAAGGGGATCAATGTTTCAATCGTGCTTGGTAATCTTGGGCATAAGTCAACTGCGTTGGGATTTTTGGCAGGTTTTACCGGTAAAGAAATTATAAAACAACTGCGCGACTTCAATGCGGCTGATGATTTTGTTCAACTGGACGAAGGTTTTTCAAGAATCAATGTAAAAATCAAAGCCGAAGTCGAAACCGAAATCAATGGTCAAGGTCCAAAAATCAGCGAAGAAAAACGCAATGAACTTTTTGAAAAACTTGAAAAACTCTGTGCAGAAGATACTTTAGTTTTGTCAGGTTCAATTCCAAACACTTTGCCCGATGATATGTATGAACAAACTTTGTCAAGACTGCAAGGCAAGGGCATACGCATTGTTGTTGACGCTGAAAAAAATTTGTTGCTGAAAGTTTTGAAATTCAATCCTTGGCTTATTAAACCAAACAATCACGAACTTGGCGATATGTTCGGCGTAAAATTGGAAAATGATGAACAAATTGTTGAATATGCTAAAAAATTGCAAGAAAAAGGCGCACAGAATGTTTTAATTTCAATGGCAGGCGACGGCGCCATTTTGCTCACGGCGGACGGAAAATGTTTCAAGTCACCTGCACCGAAGGGAACTTTAGTTAATTCAATCGGTGCGGGCGATTCAATGGTTGCAGGTTTTATTGCAGGTTATATAGAGTCTAACGGCGATTTTAAAAAAGCATTTTACATGGGCGTTGCGACAGGTTCTGCCTCAGCATTTTCAGATAACCTTGCGACGCGCCCTGAAGTCGAAAATCTTTTAAAAACTATCGAATAAATTTTTTTGCAAAGGAGGTGTATTTCAAATGAAAATTATAGATTTTATTTCCAAAAAATCTATCGCGCTTAATGTTCACCCTGCTGATAAAAATGAAGCAATTGATATGTTAATTGATTTGCTGATGACAGCCGGCGCAATCAAAGATAAAGAGTCAGTCCGGCGTGATGTTTTAAAACGCGAAGTTCAAGGCTCAACCGGTCTTTCAAATGGACTTGCAACTCCGCACGCGCAGAACAGTTCAATCAAAAAAACTGCCGTTGCAGTTATGACTGTTCCACAAGGCGTTGAATTTGATTCAATCGACGGCAAACTTGCAAGGCTTTTAGTTTTATTTGCCGCGCCGACAGAATCGCAAGATGAAGAAATGACCGAGATGGGGCGTTTTGCAGTTATCCTAATGGACGACGACTTTAAGGAGTCATTGATAAATGCAAAAACTGCGGAAGAACTTTTGCAACTTATCGACGCAAAAGAAACCGAACGCATTAAATCAGAAATGCCGGAAGTTTCCGAGAACTCAAAAATAATTGCAGTTACAGCTTGCCCGACAGGAATTTCCTCTTCATTCATGGCGCGTGAGGCACTTAAAAACTGCGCGGCAAAACTTGGCTTAAATATTCGCGTCGAAGTTCACGGCGCAGCCGGTGTTTATCATGCACTGACAGATGAAGAAATTAAAAACGCCGACGCAGTAATTGTTGCCGCAAGTCGCAAAATTCCAATTTCCAGATTTGACGGCAAACCAATGATTTCAACAGCAGTCGGTACGGCTATGAATAAGCCGGAACAGCTTTTTGAACGCTTGAAGGCGGGGCAAGCGCAAATTTTCCACGCCACTGAGGACGATGAGCCTTTCAGTTCAAAACTCCTCAAGAAGATCAAAAGCATTTTTTCATAACAGAAAGGAGTCTTAAAAATGTTTAGCAAAAAAAATTTTGTGCAAATCTTTGCGGCTTTTATTTTGGCAGTTGCATTTTCATTCAGCACGCAAAATCCTGTTGAAGCCGGCAGACAAGACTTTACAGTCTATAATCAAACAGGCAGAACAATTTATTATCTGTATTGCAGTCACAGCGGCGCAGGTACGTGGGAAGAAGATATTCTGCACAATGATACTTTAGCAAATGGGCGTTCGCTGACTATCAGATTTAATTCTGGCGAAAGCGCACGGTACTGGGATTTGCGCGTTGTCTTTTCTGACGGCAGCGACTGGTACTGGAATAACATTGACTTATTCACGGTTTCATCTGTGACAATCGATAGAAACGGCAGGGCACATTATAATTGATAATTAAAAATGTACTCCTACCTGACATGGAGGTGTTAAAAATGACAAATTTTTTTAAAGCATTTTTATTGGCGGCAATTTGCTTGCTGGCTCTGCAAAATCCTGTTGAAGCCGGCAGACAAGATTTTCAGCTTGTAAACTATACAGGTCAAACAATTTATCGCGTTTATTGCAGTTCAATTTATTCCGACAACTGGGAAGAAGATTTGCTTGGTGACGACACCTTAAGCGACGGACAAAGTTTGAACATCAGATTTAATGACAGCGAAGACAATCAATACTGGGATTTGCGCGTTGTCTTTCCTGACGGCAGTGATTTAGATTGGCGCAATATCGATTTATTTTCAATAAGACGCGTAACAATTTACAGCGACGGTAGTGCAAATTTTGAATAAATTGTGGAACTAAAAAAATTTTTGGGTCGATAAATTTTGATTTCGGCGGCGTTGGCAAACTTCAGCCTTCGCCGCTGAAAACTTTGCTTTTGAATTTAAAAATAATTTTTCATTATTTATTTTTTTTACTTACAAGAGGAAGTGTAGCTATGAAAGTTTCAGAATTGCTCAAAGAAGCAAGCATTGACTTAGGCGCACAAGTTAAGGACAAGTCAGATGCAATATCGCATTTGGTGGACTTAATGGAAAAAGGCGGCAATGTCAAGGACAAGGAACAATATCACAAAGATGTTTTGGCGCGCGAAGCGTCAGGTACAACAGGTCTTGGCGACGGAATTGCAACGCCACATGCAAAGTCAAAAGGCATTACAAAAGCCGGCTTAGCCGCAATGACAATTCCTGAAGGCATAGATTTTCAGTCAATGGACGACAAACCTGCGCGACTTTTTTTTGCCATTGCAGCACCTGACGGCTCGAACGATGAACATTTAGTAATTTTGTCGAAGTTGGCAACAATGATTATGGACGCTGACTTCAAGGAAGCACTAATCAAGGCTCAGTCGAAGGAAGAATTTTTAAAACTTATCGACGACAAGGAAGACGGCAAATTTCAAGCCGGAAATTCCGCAGTCAACATTGAAAAATCTCCTGCCGCAGATAACATTCAGATTTTGGCAGTCACGGCTTGCCCAACAGGT
>CAJOPJ010000095.1 GCA_905236325.1 uncultured Selenomonadaceae bacterium | reverse complement strand
TAAACTTGCAACAAAATTTTCGCGCTGTCAGAAAAAATATCAGCCGCATTTTTCAAACCTGCATCAAAATAATCTATCGGACAGCCGAAATCATAACCGAACATTCCTTCAACAAATTCAACTTCGGCAGGTTTGTCAATAATGTTGTAAATTTTTTGACCTGCAAGTTTAGATTTTTCTTCGCCTTCAGCAAAAGGCGTAATGTCTGCATCAGGCAAAACTGCTGAATCAAAAATAATTTGCGTCGAAACGTCCGAAACATTTTCTGCAAAATATTTTATGCTGAGTTCATTATCATTTGAAATTCCGTAAATGACTTGAACTTTTTTATTTTCAATTTCAGCAGAAAATTTCACGCCTTCGTCAAGCTGTTCAGAATTCCAAATAATTTTTGCAAAGTCAGTGCCTCCGTCAACCAAAACAATTCCTGCGTCAAAATTATTTTCGCACTCGCCGACATTTGCAAAAGTTTTCACGACAAATTTATTTGAAAAATTTTTGTCGCGGAAACGGAGCGAAACAATTCTCGCGCCGAAATCTGTAACTTTAAGTTCGTTGCCTTTGTTGTTGCGGAGCGTGTAAACCTGAGCTTCGCGTCCGTCCGAAAGTTTGCCGAAATTTTCTTTTTTAATGTTCGCCATAAAATTACCGCCTTTCAATTATTAAATAAAAAAACATTTCAGCAAAAAATTTGTTTTTCCTGCTAAAAAATTTTAACTGTTCAATTCACAAAAAAATTTTCATTATTTGTTTAAATTCGCAGGATTTTTTTTTTTGACGTTGAAAATGTCGATAAGTTTTATTTTTATTTTGTTGGGGGGAGTTGTTTTCAATGAAATTGAAGCACAAATTTATAATCTTGGCAGGGTTGTCGGGATTATTACTTGCTGTAGTTTCAATCGTCGGCTATTTCAGTGCATACAATAATTTGCAGGAAAGTGTGGAAAATGAATTAAAATCCACAGTTATTGCACAAGCCAATCAACTGGACGGTTGGTTACTTTCCGGTGCACAGGTTGCAACAGGCGCGGCTAATTTAATGACCGCACTCAACGGCAACGACACTATTGCAAATATGCCTGAAATGTTAAGTTTGGCGGACGGAAATTCCGATATTTTGGAACTCGGCGTGGGCAATGAAAAAACATTTTTTCAAGGTCGTCAAGCAGGCAACAGAACAGGTACGGTAGACCCTCGCGAACGCGGCTGGTACACAACAGCAAAATCTGCAGGCAAAACGGTTTTCACGGAAGCATATGTTGACAAATTTACAAGTAAACTTGTAATCAGCGCAGTTTCTCCATATCAAAACAACGGACAATTTGCCGGCTCGATTTTTGTCGATATTGCTTTGGACACCTTGCAAAACGAAGTTAAAAATTTAAAATATCGCGGACAAGGTGAAGGTATTATTATTGAAAAGACAGGCAAAATTTTAGCCTCTGACAGCGGCTTGCAACCTATGGACGAATTAAGCAATGTTCCGGGACTTGGTCAGCACTTTGACGAAATGTTGAAAAACGGCGAAGGAATGTTTTTCTTGGAATCTTCAGGCGACAAGGGTGAAAGTATTTTTGCCTACACAACTGTGGCAGCGTCAGGTTGGATTGTCGGCGTAAGTGTTCCTACTGATTTTGTTTTTGAATCGGTTGCCGCAATGCGCATTATTTACGCGGTATTGACAATTTTAGGTTTGCTGTTAATGATCTTCATGTGCATGAAATTTGCAAGCAATATCACAACGCCTATTGCCGGACTTGAGGAACACGCAACCGAACTCAGCAAGGGCAATTTGAGATTAAATGATCTGGAAGTTACAACGTCAGACGAAATCGGCAGCTTAACCAACTCATTCAATACAATGAGTCATAACCTTCGTTCATTGATAACAAAAATGGCAACCACCGCCGAACAAGTTTCTGCCGCGTCCGAAGAATTAACTGCAAGTGCGCAACAATCGGCTGACGCTTCGGTAAGTGTGGCTGAAGCTGTCGGACAGGTTTCGGGAAATATGGACAGACAACTTGACGACGTTACAGGCGCGAAAAACAGCGTTGATCTTGTTTTCAATGATATAACTGCTATGGCTGAAAAATCCACAAGCGTTAAAGCCGAATCAATCGCAATGGCGGAGGCGGCACAGAGCGGTTCTTCGCTTATGCAGGTGGCTGTAGAAAAAATCGGCAACATTGAAAAATCTGTTATGGCTTCAGCCGAAATTATTAAAAAGCTCGGCGAAAATTCTCAACAGATCGGACAAATCGTTGAGGAAATTTCAGGCATTGCAGAACAGACAAATTTGTTGGCATTAAATGCGGCGATTGAGGCGGCTCGCGCAGGTGAACAAGGTCGCGGTTTCGCAGTCGTTGCAGAAGAAGTTCGCAAACTTGCTACAAGTTCTCAAGAGTCGGCAGAAAAAATCAAACAGCGCATTGCTTCAATTCAAGAAGACGCTTCACAAGCTGTCGAATCAATGGCAACCGGCACTCAGGAAGTTCAAGCCGGTACAAAAGCAATTACAGAAGTCGGCAACCAATTCAGAGATATTTTGAACAAAGTAAACGGTATCAATGAACAAATGGATCAAATTAACAATTCTGTTCAAACCGTAAATAACGGCGCGAAAAATATCGTTGCGGCAGTTGATTCCATTGACGAAGTAAGCAAACAGACTGCGGAAAATACTCAAACAATTTCGGATTCAACTCAATCGCAGTCGGCTTCAAATGAAGAAATTGCAGCCGCTTCCCACAGCTTGGCAAACCTTGCTGAAGAAATGCAGGAGGCAATCGGTAAATTTAAAGTTTAAAATTTAAAATCTTTATAAAAAATACAGACAACGTACTTTGAATTGTCTGTAAGAAGATAAATAAAAAAAGTCCTTTCAAAAAAATTGAAGGGACTTTTTAGTTTAAAAAAATATTTTCATTACAAATCAAGATTTTTAATAAACCTTGCCGGAACACCGCCGACCAAAGTATTTGCGGGAACGTCTTTTGTAACAACCGATCCTGCCGCAACAATCGCATTTTCGCCGACAGTAACGCCGGGCAAAATAATTGAGTTCGCACCGACCCAAACATTTTTTCCGATCACAACAGGTTTGCAGGTGATAATCGCGCGAACTTTCGGATCGTGATTGTTGGAAATTATTGAGCAATTAGCCGCGATCATCGCGCCGTCCTCAACGGTAATTCCGCCTGCCGACATAAAAAGCGAATTGTACATAATTGAAACGTTATTTCCAATCTTGACGTGATCGCCCAAGTTGCACTGAATCGGCGGTTGAATGTTCACGTTTTCGCCGATATTCGGAAAAAGTTCTTTGATCAATGCAGTGCATTCTTCAGTCATCGGCATTGTGTGATTGATTTTAAAACAAAGTTGAGTACTGCGCTTACCTTCCGCCTCGCGTTCGGGATTACTTTCGCGAAGATCAATTCTGATTTCTTCCATAAAAAAATCTCCTCTCAAAAAAATTTAATTCATTTTAGCACAAAAAAATATTTTTACACAAAAATATTTCTGAAAAATTTATGACAGAATTTATATTTTTTTCTGAAAAATTTTTGCAGGAATTTTTAGCAGCGTGTAGAAATGTGTTGAAAATGAAGTGACCAGGCGGTTGCTTCAGTAGTTGAAATACGTTGATAAATTTTTGATTCAGGGGGGAATATGTTTATGAGAAAGACAGAGTGCTTGGGAATGATACTGGCCGGAGGGCAGGGCAGTCGTCTTAAAGCATTGACAAAAACCGTTGCAAAACCTGCAGTTCCTTTCGGCGGCAAATATCGCATAATCGATTTTCCGCTGTCAAACTGTGTGAACTCAGGAATTACCAAAGTTGGCGTTTTAACTCAGTATAAGCCACTTGAACTTCATAATTATCTTGGCTCAGGTAGTGCATGGGATTTGGATCGCAACGGCGGCGGCGTTTTTATCTTGCCTCCTTATGCGCGTGAAAAAGGTGCAGATTGGTATCGTGGCACGGCTGACGCTATCTAT
>CAJOPJ010000094.1 GCA_905236325.1 uncultured Selenomonadaceae bacterium | reverse complement strand
CCGCAACAAAATTTAAATCAAAATGCGCAAGCTGAAATTATTCAACCGCAACAAAATTTAAATCAAAATGCGCAAGTTGAAATTTTTCAGCCGCAACAAAATTTAAATCAAAATGCGCAAGTTGAAATTTTTCAGCCGCAAAATTTAAATCAAAATCCGCAGGTTGAAATTTTTCAGCCGCAACAAAATTTAAATCAAAATCCGCAAGCTGAAACTTTTCAACCGCAAAATTTAAATCAAAATCCGCAGGTTGAAACTGTTCAACCTCAACAAAATTTAAATCAAAATCCGCAAGCTGAAACTTTTCAACCTCAACAAAATTTAAATCAAAATCCGCAAATTACAATTCCAACACAGCAATTTGGACAGGAAATTTCTCCGATTGTAAATTCTGTACAGCCGCCAGTTGACGGAAAATCGATTCAGCCGACACAGCAAAATCTTTCTGAAATGCTTGGTGTAAATGTGCAAGTTGAGGAAGGACACGCAAATATTGCTGCAACGCCGATTCAACCTGCGCCACAGCAATTTGAACAAAATAATCATTCTGCAGGACAAAATCTTTCAGAAAATTTGACACAGAATTCCAATCCTGAAATGCAACAAGCAAATTCGCAGGGCGGCGAAAATAATTTTGCGGCACATTTCGCACAGCAAAATAATACAACTCCAATTCAACCAAATGCACAAGTGCAAAATCCTGAAGTTGTTCAAAATGCTCGCGAAGATTTTAATATTCCGAATCAGATTGTTGAACAGGCGCGTTTGATTCGCTCGGCGCAAAATACAGAAATGATCATAAATCTTAAGCCGGAACATTTAGGCGAATTGACGCTTAGAATTTCTGTAAATCAAAGCGGCGCACTCAATGCAAATTTTTACAGCGACAACGCGCAAGTTCGCGCAATTATTGAAAATTCGCTTGTTCAGCTTAAACAGGAACTCAGCGACGCGGGAATTAAAGTTGAAAATGTTCAAGTTTATGCAGGTTTAAGTGACGGCGGATTAACGAACGGTCAAGGTCAGAGAGCTTGGCAACAAAATCAACAGCAAAACAGTCGCAGAACAGGCAGGATTGATTTTGAAGCATTTGAAGAGGAAGCAAATGCTGTTTCGACTGTTAATGAAAACGGAGGCACGGACGGCGTAGATTATAAAGTTTAATCAACCGAAACGGAGGTTATTTTTATGGCAAGTACAAATTCACTCAATACCATAACAGTTGACGGTGTTACTTATAACTCGGCGGCTTATGAAAAATCTCAAACCAAAGAAGTCAAAAACGATAATTTGGACAAAGACGCATTTTTGCAACTTCTTGTCGCGCAGTTGAGGTATCAAGACCCTCTCGAACCTGAAGACAACAATGAATTTATTGCACAAATGGCGCAATTTTCCACGCTTGAACAAATGACAAACATGACTGAATCAATGGAAGGTATCAGCACGCTTGTCAGCAATATCGATACTTCAGTTTTGGTGGGACAACTCAGCGGAATGATCGGCAAAGGAATTGAGTGGCTTAACACCACCGAAACTGCGGACGAAAACGGCGCACCTGTTACCGAAACTTCTACTTTGTCAGGCGTTGTTACGGGCGTTACCGTTGCAAGCGGTACTACAAAAATCATTGCAGAAACTGCCGACGGCACACGTTATCACGTTGACGTTGCAAATATCGCACACATTTATGAAACCAACAAAAATTCTGTAAGCGGAGTCACCGCCGAAGAAATTGATAATGTTATCGGAAAAGAAGTTAAATGGACTTCAACAACGCCTTACGTTGACGAAACAGGCGAGGTAGTTCAAAGCAGAGAAACTTTGACAGGCACGATTAAAGAATTTGACGCTAACGAAAATCAATTCCTTATTCAAACTGAAGATTCAATTTTGCGCGTCGGTGTCAATGAAGTTACTTTTACCGGCGGTGAAACTGCTTAATAAAAATTTTCGACATTAAATTTTAAAATCGGTAATAAATGTTTTGCAAAAAAATTTGTGTTGCATTTACAAAAATTTTTTTCAAGTTTATAATTCCCTTCGTGAAATTAAAGGAGGGAATTTTTTTTGACTAGTGATTTAATGATTATCAATGCCTTTGTTTTTTACATTGGCTGTATGATGGCGATTGGTGTTTATTATTACCGAAAAACCAAAAATATGAGTGATTATTTTTTGGGCAATCGCAAACTTGGAGCGTGGGTAACTTCGCTGTCAGCCGAAGCGTCGGATATGAGCGGCTGGATGCTTATGGGCGTGCCGGGTTTTGCATATCTTGCAGGTTTAAATGCAGGTTGGATCGCCGTCGGAATTGCGATAGGCACTTGGGCAAACTGGCAATTTGTAGCGGCGCGATTGAGACGTTATACCGAACTTGCCGGAAATGCTTTGACACTGCCTGAATTTTTGCAGAATCGTTACAAAGACACAAGCAACCTTTTAAGAATTGTCCCTGCAATTTTTATTTTGATATTTTTTATTTTATACACTTCAAGCGGATTTGTTTCTGCAGGGCGACTTTTTGAAACTGTCTTTGGATTGGATTTTCAGCTTGCAATTTTTCTCGGCGCGGGTTCAGTTGTTTTCTACACTTTGATCGGCGGATTTTTGGCAGTAAGCAGAACAGATTTTATTCAAGGCGTAATGATGTTTTTTGCAATTTTGCTGGTGCCGACCTGCGCGGCAATGAGTTT
>CAJOPJ010000093.1 GCA_905236325.1 uncultured Selenomonadaceae bacterium | reverse complement strand
GTTTCAATAAAATGCGCTTTGTTATCGGAAATAAAATTTTTGCTTATTGGAAAAATATCATCAATAAAAACATATTTGTGTAAAATTTTTCCATCTCGATAAAATTCCCAACTGCGCTTGCAATTTGTTTCTTGACCTTCCATTCCCAAAACAAAAACATATTTTGCAGAATTTTTGCGGAGTTCATCAAAATTAAAAATTGGCAAACCACAAAAATTTTTATCCGGCGAAAAATATTTTTCATCGACAGAATATCCGGTAACTTTAACACCGAAACTTTCAAGTGAATTTTTAATTCTTTCAGCCAAAGTTCCTGCACCAAAAATAACTACAGGTAAATTGTGCGATTTTATCTTTTCTGCAATAATTTTTTTGTTATCTTGAAAGCTGTCAATTTGTTCAAAAAATTTTTCAATCTCCATAAAAAAACCTCCAAAAATTTAAAACAAACGCGCGTTAATAATTTGCGCGACTTCAGCAAAATTTTCATTGATAAAAAAATGACCTTTGCCCAACGCGTAAAAATCAAAATTTTTTTCCACAATCAAAGCCCAATCTTCAATGCCAAAAGCCGCCGCGTCATCAGGCGCATAAATTGCAGTTGCGTTGCAGGGAATTTTTTCATCGTGGTAGCGATAAGTTCCCAGTGCAATAAAATCAGCGCGGATAGGGCGCATATAGGCTTCAAGAAATCTTTTGTCAGCGACAATTTTTTTATCAATTCCACCCAGCGCGATAATTTCTTTAACAAAATTTTCTTTCCGACAATTTTCAGGCGTATATCTTGGCATTGCTTTGAAAGGACTGCCTTTCGCGCAAAAAAACGCATGCAAAACTCTGCCTTGAATCAAATTATTTGCCAGCAAATCACAAGCCAAAAATGCGCCTAAGCTGTAACCAAAAAGCGCGTAAGGCAAATTTGCTTTGCGATATTTTGAAATTTGCGTGGCAGTGTCTTTTAAAAAGTCTTCATAGTCTTCAATAAAATTTTCCTTGCTGCGCGTTAATCTTCCGGCGTACTCAATAGTGAAAGTTTCGACGCGTGAATCAATCAGCGGCAAAAGTTGCTTAAAGGACAATGAATTTCCGCCGGCAAATGGCAGCAGAAAAAGCTGAATTTCCTTAGTCACGATTTATACCTTGCCTTTTGGACGAAACTTTTCCATGACATCTGGAATGACAAATTTTAATTTTGCACTGCAAACCAATTTATCGCCGACAAAACCTTCGGCAACTCCGTCAGCTACGCCAAATCTGTAGCTTTTGATTTTTGTTTTTACATTCAATCTGTCGCCTGGATAAACTTCACAAAATAACTTTGCTTCATCCGCGCCAATGAAATTTGTAGTTTTTCCTGCGTTGTCATCTAACATTAAAATAGGCAACAAGAAAATTTCAGTAAGAACTTCAATCAACATTGTGAAAGGAACAGGTTCATCATCTTGCAAATTGCAATGGAAAAGCCATTCATCCTCCGTGAAATTTTTATAGCCATTTGCATATTTGCCGGGCTCAATATCTTCAACGCAATCCACAAGCAGGTAAGGAAATCTGTGGCGGTGATAATGCTGAATTTCTTGATTGTTTAATTTCAATTAAAATCGCCAACTTTCCCAACTGAAAAAATAAATTCGCCACTGCAGGCTTCTTCGCCTTGAACAAAACCTGTTGCCCGACCTTGCGCAATATTATTTTCAAATGAAGTCAATTCGGCAAAAATTTCTAACTTATCGCCCGGCACAACACGCCTTTTAAATCTGATTTTATTTCCAAAACTTGGGCGAATATTTTTTTGTTCATTGCCTTCTATTGTCAACACAGTCAAACTTAGCAGCTGAATTAACGCTTCGGCTTGCAACATTCCCGGCACGATTGGTTCTTCCGGAAAATGCACAGGAAAAAACCATTCATTAGCAGTGAAATTTTTATAACCTTCCGCGCGTACTCCAACTTCAATTTTTGTCGCCGCGTCAATCAGCAAGTAAGGATACCGATTTGCAAGATATTTTTTTATCGCCTTAGTATTGAGATTTTCCAAAATCATCAAAATTTGACCTCATACTTCTGCAAAAGTTCCTTGCCTTTTTCGAACGAATTAAAATCAATAATGTCATCAGTGTCCATCATAATGTCGAAAGCATCTTCCAACGCGCCAATCAAAGACATATGACCGACTGAATCCCAAGTTTCAATCTGCTGATATTCCAAACTTGGCAGTTGTTCTTTCGTCACGCCAAAAACATCAATAAAAACATTTTCATACTTTTCCAAATTGTTCATTTTAAATACACTCCTTAAAAAAATTACATTTGCAAGCCGCCATTTACGCCGATAATTTCGCCGGTTATGTAACTGGACATATCGCTTGCCAAAAACAAAATAACATTGGCAATTTCTTCAGGTTTAGCCAACCTTTTCATTCCAATAGCCTCAATGCTGCTTTGAATATCTTTTGCGTTCATTTCATAGAACATTTGCGTATCGACGCTGCCGGGAGCGACTGCATTAACGCGAATTTTGGAAGGCGCAAATTCCTTCGCCCAGCTTTTGGTTAAACTTGCAACCGCGCCTTTAGTCGAACCGTAAGCCGATTGACCGACATTGCCTTTCAATCCAACCAGCGAAGAAATATTTACAATCGCACCGCCTAAATTATTTTTTTTCATCAATCGCAAAGCAGATTGTGTTATGTGAATTGCGCCTGTGACATTAACATCAAGCATTTTTTGCAAACTGCCATCGTCAATCATTTCAATAACGCAATCTTTTTTCCAACCGGCGTTATTAACCAAAATATCCAGCTTGGACTGTTCATTTTTAATTTGCTTAATGCAGTCTAAAATTTTTTTCTTGTCAGTAATGTCAAAAACAATCGGAATAATTTTGCCGGCTGAATTTTGACATTCAAAAACCAAAGTTTCGACAGATTTTTCAGAAAGCAAATTTGCATAAACTGTCGCGCCTTGATTGACAAAAATTTTACAAACCTGCCGACCAATTCCACTGTCACAGCCGGTAATCAATGCGACTTTGCCTGTTAAAAGTTTTTCCAACTCCTCACCTCCTACAAAACCAAGCCGCCATTTACATTGATAATTTCGCCGGTTATGTAACTGGACATATCACTTGCCAAAAACAAAATAACATTGGCAATTTCATCAGGCTCTGCAATTCTTTTCAACGCGACTTTTTCAGCAAAATTTTCAAATTCATCTTTGCTGAGATTTTTAAACATATCTGTAGCAACGTAGCCCGGCGCAACAGCATTTACTCTAATTCCTTGAGAAACAAATTCCTTCGCCCAAATTTTGGTTAAACTTGCAACTGCGCCTTTTGACGCGCCATAAGCAGTTTGTCCAATATCGCCTTGATCATACATAACCGATGACAGATTTATGATTGTGGCGGAGGCAGATTTTTTTAAAAGCCGAATTGCCATTTGCGTAACATTGATAAGACCAAAAACATTTGTATCAAAAATTTTATGCAAATGTTTTTCGCTCAGCATTTCCAATCTTTCAACAAAAGTTATACCGGCATTGTTTACCAAAATATCAATCTTTCCGACTTCAGATTTTATTTTCAAGACGGCTTCCTTGATAGAATTTTTATCTTCAACATCAAGCAAAATCGGAATTATATTTTCGGCAGAAATATTGTTATCCAAATTCCTCATTCCTGCGTAAACAGTTGCGCCTTCTTGAACAAATTTTTCAGCAATGGCTTTTCCAATTCCACGACTTGCGCCACTTATCAACGCAACTTTATCTTGTAAAATTTTCATTTCAAATTTCCTCTGCAAAATCTTTCGGCTGTAAAATTGTGTCTGCCGGAATGTCGCGTGCGGCGTGTTTTCCTATGTATTTATCAATTTGGTTTGGACTTATACCATCGCCAGGTCTTTTTGCGTAAAAATCTTCTTCAGAAAAAATTTCGCCTTTAGCTAAGTCGCGAACTGCAATTAAACTGCGACGCATTTTTTTACTTTGCTCAAGTTCTGCTTTGCTTACAATTCTTTCCTTGCTGCCAAGTGCGATTGAAACTTCACGGCATTTGTTGACAAGATTTTTAAATTCAGGCGGCTCAGTCGCCATTGCGTTATCCATTCCTGCACGCGTCTTATCCAAAGTCAAATGCTTTTCAATTAAGCACGCGCCCAAAGTTGTGGCGGCAATTGCTGCGGCATCGCCTTCTGTGTGGTCTGAAAATCCAATTGGATACTGCGGAAATTTTTCACGCAAGCCAATAATGTTATTTAAGTTGACTGTTTTTAAGTCTGTCGGATAGATTGAAACGCAATGCAACAAAATTATCTGTTCCGCGCCGGCAGTTTCCAAAGTCCGCACAGCAAATTCAATTTCCTCAGCAGAACTCATTCCGGTTGATAAAACAATCGGCAATTTTTTTGCGCCGATGTACTTTAAAAATTTTGGATTGTTAATTTCCATTGACGCAATTTTTATGAACGGCACATTACATTCTTCAGCTAAAAAATCAACTTCCGCTTCGCAGTACGGCGTAGAACTGAAGGCAATATTTTTTGTGGCGCAGTAATCGGCTAAATCTTTCAGCTGTTCAGGTTTCAGCGCGAACTTAGTTACAAATCTTTTTGAATATGGCACGGAATCATAGTAAGTTTTTGAATAAAGACTTTCAGCCGACCAAGATTGAAATTTAACGCAGTTGCAACCAATTTCAATTGACGCATCAATCATTTGCTTAGCGCGTTCGATATTGCCACCGTGACTGCTGTTTACTTCAGCCACAAAGTATGGCGAAGAAAAATCTGCGACTTCAAAGCCATCGCGCAAAATACATTTTGCCATTAAACCACTTCCTCAATCTTCAAGCATATCAATAATCATTTCGGAGCGAAAAATTTCCCTGTCCAAGAACGGCGACAAATCTTCAATAGGTCTGTGCACCAATCGACGCTTTTCAGTCAGCGCGTAAGATTCATGCAAATATTTTTGTTCAGGCGTACAAATGACTTCGATTAAGGCAGGATTTTCAAAATCAGTTGAGGTTACCGATTTAAAATTTTTTGCCGAGTCGATTTTTAAATATTTAATTCCGACGCTTGCTGAAATTTTTTCAAAATCAGGCTGAGGCAATCCGTCCGAAGGATCATTGCCAATAGTTCGACTGCGGAATAAATCGCGCTGTCTGCGTCGAATCACAGCATACATATTGTTGTTGATTACAAAAATTTTAGCAGGAATATTTTTTGCGACAATCAAGCCAAGTTCCTGAATGTTCATCATAATTGAACCGTCGCCAACTATGCAGAAAATATTTTTACAACCTGCCGCATACGCACCAATTATCGCCGGAATTGCATAACCCATAGCACCTTGCGCCGCAGGAAATAAACAACGCTGATTAGCTTTAAATTTTATTGTGGAAGGTATAATCAGTTCCTCAAAACCTGCGTCAGTGATAACTGTTGCGTCTTGCGGCAAAATTTCGGACAAATTATCTGCGACTGAATAAATATCAAGTTCATCTTTCGCACGCAGTTCAGAAAAAAATTTTTCATTGCGGATTGAAAAAATTTCTTTCCAATGCAAACATTTTTCAAGCCAAGTTTCATTCACGCGACAAATTTTTTTATCAGCCAATCTGGTTAAAATTTCTGCAATGTCAGATTTGATAAAGTTATCGATATGCACGCCGATTTTTTTGTGTTCGCCTTCATCAATATCAACAACAGTAATTTTTGCGGCGCGTGCAAAATTTTTCCGAACTCCTGTTAATTGTGAAGATAATTTACTGCCCAATACTAAAACATAATCAGCATTTTGCAGGGCAAAATTTCCTGCACGACTGCCGCCAATACTTCCAACTGCGCCGATTGAAATTTCATTCGCCGCGCCAAAAATATCACAAGCCGCAGGTGAAAAAACTGTTGGAATTTTTATTTGCTGAGCAAAATTTGCAACAAATTTTTTTGCAGACTTTGAACCGCCACCAATCAGCAAAATTGGTCGTTCGGCAGAATTTAAATCTGCAACAATTTTTTCAGCTTGCGTTTCAAGATAATCAAAATTTGTCGGCAAAGTCGGCGGCTGAAAATGTTGAACGCTTTCGGATTCTAAGCGCATATTTTGAACATCAAGCGGAATATCAATCCACACAGGACCTTTGCGTCCGCTCCTTGCAATCCAAATTGCTTTTTCAATTTCGGCGGCGGCATTTTCAGTATTCTCCAACATCACGGCGTATTTTGTACAAGATTTTACAATTTCAATAATGTCGGTTTCCTGCGAACCATAAGTGCGAATTTTTAAGCCGGTATGTCTGGAATTTTCGGCAAGAGGATTGTTACCGGAAATAAAAATTACAGGCAAATTGTCTTGATATGCACAAAGACAGGCAGTCACAGCATTTGTAGCCGCGCAACCTGTCGAAACCAAGCAAGCAGAAATATTTTTTTCGGCAGCGTAAGCCATCGCTGCAAATGATGCGCCTTGTTCATGATAAGTCGAAATTGGATTTAAATTGTTATTTTTTGCAACAGCGTCGGTAAGATACAAAATTCCGCGACCATTGACAAAAAAAATATCGCCGCAACCGGCTTCAATTATTTTTTTTATAACATAATCTGCAATTCGTTCCATTTTTTATCCTTGTTCATGCACATTTTTTTTTGGTTTAAACTGATTAAAAATTTCCGGAATAATTATTGTCGTTTCAAGTTCGCAAGCAAGCTCATCATCAACAAAGCCTTGAACTTTGCCAATACACAAGCCACGCCTGAATGAAATAATTTGCGCATCCATTTTCAAACAATCGCCAGGCAAAACTTCCTTGTGAAAAGTTCCTGCGTGTTTGTAACCGTGAACAATTTTATTTTCCATTCCGTCCACAGTTAAAATTGCGACAGTAAGCATTTGCGCCAT
>CAJOPJ010000092.1 GCA_905236325.1 uncultured Selenomonadaceae bacterium | reverse complement strand
TTTCAAGTTAATAAATCTCAAAAATATCTTGCAGTTTAACTTTTACTTCAGGGAAAATCGACAATGAAATTTCAGTTTTAACTTCGGATTTCTGTTCGTCTGTAAGGTTTTGAAAATCGTATTCATCTTTTTCGTAATAGATATATTCGTTGTCAAGCTCATACTTTCCGTCGCGCAGGAGGTAAACACTTACGGACTTTATAAACGGATCTACAATCCAATATTCTTTGACACCGAATTTTTCGTAAGTATCTTTTTTTATTGTAACGTCATTTTTCTTTGTAGATTTTGAGAGAATTTCAACAACCATATCGGGAGAACCATGAATTACGCCCTGCCAATCAATAATATCTGCGTTTTCTTTTTTGATAACGATTAAATCTGGGCGGTAAGTGCTACCGTCCGGAAATTGAACATCAAGACTGTCTGTAAAAACATAGCCAGCTTTATTTTTACGAATATAGTTATCAATAATGCTGTAAATTCCACCCATAGAACGATTATGATAAGAATTTGCTGATGGTGCCATAATTTTTTTACCTCCAATAATTTCGTAAGTTGGATACATAAGCCTTTCATTGAAAACTGTATCAGCCGCGTTCAACATTAAAGTTCATCTCCCTTCAAAAATTTTTAAAAATACGCCGCCACAAACTGCAACCGGCGACGGCGTATTAATTTTAAATTTCGTATCGTTTTAAGCGTTGACAACCGCGCCTGTTGAGGCTGAAGTAGTAAGTTTTGCGTAACGTGCAAGATAACCTGTTTTAATTTTCGGTTCAGGTTTAACCCATTCTGCGCGACGTTTTGCAAGTTCTTCATCAGAAATTTCAAGCTCAAGTTTTCTGTTTGGAATGTCAATCGAAATAATATCGCCATCATTAATCAGCGCAATAGGTCCGCCTTCCATTGCTTCAGGCGAAATATGACCAATGCACGCGCCTTGACTTGCGCCGCTGAATCTGCCGTCAGTAATCAGGCCAACTTTTAAACCTGCGCCGGTAATTGCGGCAGTGGGATTGAGCATTTCTTGCATACCCGGACCGCCTTTAGGACCTTCGTAGCGGATAACAACAACATCACCGTCGTGAATTTCACGCGCCATAATTGCGTTAATTGCCGCCTCTTCGCTGTCGAAACATTTTGCTTTGCCTTTGTAAACAAGCATATCTTCGGCGACGGCAGAGGCTTTAACAACTGCGTAATCAGGACAAATATTTCCCTGCAAAATCGCAATACCGCCGGTCGGTCTGTAAGGATTTTCAACGCTGTGAATGACTTCAGGATTTTCAATTTCCGCGCCGTCGATTCTTTCAGCCAAAGTTCCTGTAACTGTCAAAGCGTCAAGGTGCAGCAGATTTTTTTTGCTGAGTTCGTGCATAACAGCTGTAATTCCGCCTGCTTCCTCAAGGTCTTGCATATGATGTTTGCCGGCAGGTGAAAGTTTTGTAATATAAGGCGTGCGGCGCGAAATTTCATCAAACAAAGTCGCAGGAATTTTTATTCCACATTCATTGGCAATTGCCGTCAAATGCAAAACAGTATTTGAACTGCCGCCAATACCCATGTCAACTGTAATTGCGTTTTCAAAAGCCTTTTGCGTCAAAATGTCGCGTGGCAAAATATTTTTCCTCAACAAGTCCATAACAACTTGACCTGCGCGTTTAGCCAAAATCATACGCGCACCATTGTAAGCAGCAGGAATTGTTCCATTACCAGGCAAAGCCATTCCCAAAGCCTCACTCAAGCAGTTCATTGTGTTAGCCGTGAAAAGCCCTGCGCAACTTCCACAACCCGGACAAGCCTTCGATTCAAGTTCAGTCATTTCAGCTTCAGTCATTTGACCTGCCGCAAATTTTCCTGCCGCCTCAAAAGCCTGACTTACGCTTATATCGCGACCGTGCAAACGACCTGCCAACATTGGTCCACCACTGACAATTACTGCAGGAATGTTTAATCTTGCCGCCGCCATTAGCATACCCGGAACAACTTTGTCGCAGTTTGGAATTAAAATAAGCGCGTCAAAACCACTTGCCATTGTTACAGCTTCGATTGAATCAGCAATCAATTCGCGGCTTGCAAGTGAATATTTCATTCCTGTGTGTCCCATTGCAATGCCGTCACAAACGCCAATTGCAGGAAATTCAATAGGCGTACCACCTGCTGCTGCAACGCCAAGTTTTGCAGCCTCAGTTATCGACTTCAAATGCATATGACCAGGAATAATTTCATTGAAGGAATTGCATACGCCGATTAAAGGCTTTTTCAATTCTTCTGGACCAAAACCATTAGCATTGAACAGCGAACGATGCGCACAACGCGTCGCGCCTTTTTTAACAATATCACTACGCATAAATTTTACTCTCCTTTATTTTGGAATTTGAAAATTCTATATCAATTATGACTTTTATGCAATAGCCTGCAACTTGCGCAATTTGTTAATCGCGCTTGGCAAGCTGTTCATAATGTCGGACGCAATTACGCCTTCGCTTTTGGTTTGCGCCGAAATATTTCCTGCCGTGCCATGCAAATAAACTCCTGCAAGCGGCGCAAATGGCGTTTGCTTAATCAATCCTGCAATGGCACCTGCCAAAACATCGCCGCTGCCGGCAGTTGCCATTGCGCTGTTTCCAACTGTCGAAATAAAAATTTCGCCGTTTGGATAGGCAACAATTGTAGATTCACTTTTCGCAACAATAATTGCCCGATATTCCTGCGCGGCTTTGCGAACATTTTCAAGCAAAGATTTTTTTAAATCAGCAACAGTCACTCCCAAAAGTGCGCCAAGTTCACCAAGATGTGGAGTTAGAATTGGAATTTGTTTACAATTTTTCAGTTCGTCAGCATGCAAATTGTAAGCAAAAATTGCGTCTGCGTCCAAAATCAGCGGCTCATCAACCGAACTGACAATTTTTTTCACAAGTTCGAGTGTTTCTTTTTCACGACCAAGACCGGGACCAATTAAAATTGCGTCAGATTTTTCAGCCAAGTTTAACAACAAATTTGCAGCTTTATCGCCGCCGATAACGCCACTTTTAATTTCAGGTAGCGGCGCGGTTATAACTTCAGTTAATTTAATTTCATAAACTTCATTCAAGCTGTCGGGAACTGCAAGCGTAACTAAACCTGCGCCGGCCTTTAAAGCTGAAGTTGCCGCTAAACAAGCCGCACCTGTCATTGTGCGCGAACCTGCAATTACCAAAATTTTTCCAACACTGCCTTTATAAACATCTTTTGCACGCGCAGGCAGAAAAGTTTTTGCAAGTTCATCATCAATCAGTGTTTGGTGAATATCCTCAGTCAAAAGTTTCTGCGGTATGCCAATATCTTCAATAACAAGTTCGCCGACATAATTTGCGCCGGGACAAATTAAATGTCCAATTTTTGGCAAACCAAGCGCAACTGTGCAAGTCGCGTTAA
>CAJOPJ010000091.1 GCA_905236325.1 uncultured Selenomonadaceae bacterium | reverse complement strand
TGCGGCGCAGAAATTTTACAGCAAACAAAAACTGCCGCAATCGGTCCAATCACTGCGCAGACTTTGCAAAAATTTAATATAACGCCTGACATTGTAGCTGAAAAATTTACAATCGCAGGTTTAATTGACGCAATAAAAAATTTTTACAAATAAAAAAATCCTCCGCGTGGAGGTTTTTTTTGCGTTATTTTAAAATGTGCCGAGCGAAACTTCGCCTTCTTCAAGCGACAATGTGCAATGATGATATTCTTCCTGAACATTTTTAACAACAGCGTTGATTGAAATTCTTGAGCCGGGATAAATTGTATCGTCAGCACGAACTTTGCCATTTTTCATTTCGCCAAGTTTTTGTTCCAGTTCAAGAATTTTCTGTTCATCGCGCTTAAGTTGTCCTGCGATTGGAAATTGCGAACGCGTCAAGGCGTTAATTTGATCAATTCTTTCTTGCGGAAGTGAACTGATATCAATTTTAGATAGCGTATTTAAAGTTTGCGTAATGTGCAAAAGTCTTTTCTTGCCTTCCTTGTAATTTTTGCAAACTTCATGATATTCTTTTTGCAAATTTGGATCTACGCCGACAGAAACGCGCGTAATAACATAAGCCGCATTGCCGATAACTTTAGCAGTGACTTCTTCGCCGGAAACAGTTAAGCCGCCTGTAATTTGTCCGTGCTTGCCTTCGACAACAATTTTTTTGCCGGCACGCAAAGTTGAATGTAAAGCAACATCAGCAATATAAATATCGCGTCCTGCTTCGATTACAGCATTTTCGGCAAATGCCGCGCGAACATCTTGCTCAGCTTTGACTTTGCCACGATTTGCACCGGTAACTCCGCCGCTAACAATCACACTGCGCCCTGTGACTTCTGCGCCATTGATACTGCCTTTGATTTCAATATCGCCTGTAGCCTTAACAACAAATCCTTGCTTGACATCGCCATTTATTTGAACACTGCCGTCAAATTCAATATCGCCTGTACCAACGCCGACCGCGCCTTTAATTACAAGTCTTGGATCAATGCTAATCTTGTTGCCTGTATCAACAATCTGTCCATTGATTGTTGCAATAAGCTGATGTTCGCCAAGCACTTTAGTATTTTTGCCTTCAGGCATTGGAATTGGTCTGCCATTTTGTGCAACGATAACTTCGCCGTAAACATTTTTGCCGGGCGTGCCTTTAGTTTGCGGTATGCGAATTGCCAGCGTATCATTCGCCTTTGCCAGCACAAACAGATTTAAATTTTTATAATCAACTCTGTCATAATCTTCAACAACAGGGCGACCTTTAACGCCTAAATCAAATTTTCTGTCAATGTAAGCATTTTCGCCGGGGATTGAAGGTGTACCTGTTGCCGCAACAAAAGGCGCAAGACTTTCAACGCCAACTTTAATTGCCTCTTCGTCGATGCCATAGCGTACGCCTTTTTCAACCAATGCTTCCATAACCATATCAAAAGTTGGCAACCTTGAACCATCTTTCGTGTCATATTTAATTGTTGCAGTCATTTTATCTCGACTTACGTCAACAATAACGCGCGCGTATTCTTCATCTTGATTATTGTCTACACTTTGACCGGATTGAATTTTTTGCAAAAGTTCTTCAGTCATATTTACAGGATCTGCTATGCGTTGTTCTTGACCGGAAGCCTCGCGCAAAGTTCGCGATAACAAAGCCACATCATAATCAACAACGCCACATTCTTTAAGAATTTGACGCATATCTGATAACTCGAACAGGAGTGAATCAGCTGAATTGGGATATATTGTCAAATATACTCCGTCATCGCGAAATTCAAATTGATAACCGGCTTCAGGTCCGCCCAAAGTCGGATATAAATTTCCAAAACTTTCTGCTCCCATACTGCGATCCCTCCTTTTGGATTAGATTTTTTTCCTTAAAAGCTAACAGCCAAATCCTAAAAGCTGTTTTTCATACGCTCCAAATAACCACGCATTCTGAAAATTGCCTTTGTGTGCAGTTGAGAAATTCGCGCTTCGCTCAAGTGAAGTACCAAACTGATTTCCTTCAACGTCAATTCTTCATAGTAGTAGAGCGAAACAACAACGCGTTCTTTTTCCGGCAGGCGATCTATTGCACGCGCCAAAGTATCCTTAACTTCCAAAAATTCTGTCGTATTCGCAGGATTAACATCAATCGCTTCCGGCGAATCAGTTTTTAAATATTCTTCCAGCGGTATTACCGTTGCAACATTTGACTGCTCAATTAAATTTTGCAATTCATCAACAGAAATTTCCATAGCATTTGCAACTTCTTCATCAGTTGCACTGCGTCCAAGTTCAGTTTCAAGTTGATAAACTGTTTGTTCATACTTGCGAATACGCTGACGCATAGCAGTAGGCACCCAGTCTTTTGAACGCAAATAATCAATCATTGCGCCGCGAATCCTGACTCCTGCGTAAGTTTTGAACTGAATATTGCGCGTAATGTCAAATCGTTCAATCGCATCAAGCAAGCCAAAAAAGCCACTGCTGATTAAGTCGTCTTTATCCAAGTGCGGAGGAAGACTGACAGCCAACCGTCCGCCTACAAGTTTCACCAGCGGCAGATAATATTCAGCCAGCTTGTTGCGTAAAGCGACATCCTTTGTAGCTTTGTACTTTTTCCACAGTTCATAGACTTTTGAATTTTTTTCATCGCTGTCCATAAGTCTTCACCACGCCCTCAAAACAAAAATTTCAGCCGTTAGCGTTGGGATAATTTTCTGTAGATTGAAAGCCTTCCTCAGCATTTTCTGCGGAATTTTCAGAAATTTCTTCGCCTTCGACTTCGGATTCAAGTTGTTGAGTTTTTTTCAACAAGCGTTCAGTGTACATTTCAAATAACAATAACGCAAAATAACCTATCGCACTTGCCAGACAAAAAACCAAGCCGCTCCGCAAAGCAAGCGTACCAAATCGAACTACGCCGCTTACCATTCCTGCAATAAAAGTTATTATCATTGAGATTGCGCCCAATGATAATCCAAATAAAACTGTTGCCACAGTTACTCACCCTGAATTTCAGTTGTCAGCTATTAAAGTCTAAAAGCTGTTAAATATCTTTTTCGCCGCGATCGATTGTCTTGACTTTGTAAACGCCGGTATTCAAATCGATTTGGACGGTGCGTCCGTAATTACCGCCTGTATCTTCGGCAATAACTTTAATGCCGTTGCGGCGCAAAATAGCCTTAACAGCCTCGGCGTTTCTGTTGCCAACGCGCATAATATCAGTTGCATTTGCGAAGGCAAACATCTGTGCGCCGCCTGCAATTTTTGCAACAAGGCGGCTTTTGCTTGCGCCTAGAGCCAAAACATCATACAGCATAAGCGGAATACCTGTATCGGCAAACTTTGCAGGATTGTCACTTGCCCTTGCTTGGTTACTATCGGGCAACATAATGTGGAGCAAACCGCCAACTTTAGTTTGAGGATCGTACAGAGAAATACCAATGCACGATCCTAAGCCATAGCTAATGAGGACTGACGGACTGCGCCCAACCTTGTAGTCAGCCATACCGACTTTTATCAGGTTCGCCATAATCACTCAACTCCTACTGCCTTAATCAAAGTTCCCAGCGAACCGGGGTCGGGGACAAGGAAGAAATGACCATTTATACCGTCGTCTTCCGCCAAAAATTGTGTTTCGATAACCATTGCTTGATCGCCCATTTGACCGAGCTGCACCAAGATAATATTTAAAATTGCGCCCGCCATATCCATTGCCAATGCAGGGATTGAGGGCAACATGGAAATATGCGTGAAATTGAAAAATGCATTCAAGTACGCGCCCGACAAAATATTTCCAATTTCCATTAACGCCGATTCGTCCATAAAATCAAGTGACTTAGTTGTGCCGTGTTCGCGCCCCATCAAAGTATCAACCAAATAAAATGCGCTTTTTTGTGGCAGGAGGAACAGGACATTACCTGGAGCTTTGCCATAAATCCTCAAAAACACGCCAACAACTATCGCGTCAGGACCACCAACTAAATCAGGCACAGATTCAATCGGCACAAGCGCAACTTTTGGAACATTCATATCAATGCGTTTGTTTATAATCTGCGAAAGCGCGGTTGCTGAATTTCCTGCGCCGACATTTCCAATTTCACGCAACGCGTCAAGTTGTATCGGTGACAAATTAAATTCATCGTTCATAGAAAAAACCTCCACCTTAGTTTGACTTCCAAGCCTTAGCTGGGAACTCCGACGATTTCTTCCAAATTTAGCATAATAACAAGTCTTCCGTCAATATTTCCAATGCCGCTTAAAAATTTGCTAATGTCTTTTTCATTGATAGCTTTCTTGGTATCAACAAGTTTGGAGCGAATTGTCAAAGTTTCAGTAACCGCGTCAACCAACATACCAACAGGCAAATCACCAACCATTACAGTAACAATTCTGGTATTTTCGGTGTAAGGCGTTTGTTCAAGTCCAAGACGGCTTTTGAGGTCGATAACAGGCAGAACGCTTCCGCGCAGATTGATAACGCCTTTAATGTAGCTTGCTGAAAAAGGCACGCGCGTAATATCTACCAAGTTGCGAATTTCCTGTACCTGAAAAATATTTACGCCGTATTCTTCGTCGCGCAATTTAAAAGCAACAACCTGTAAGCCTTCATTTAAATTTATTTCTTCGCCAAGATCGTTAATTATCGTATCACTTGCCATTAAAAATTTCTCCTTTCAGTCGATTTTAGCTATTAAACTTTAGTTGTTAAACATTAAGCTAAAGCCTATCACTGCAACATTGTTGCGACATCCAAAATCAGCGCAACGCGACCATCACCAAGCACTGTTGCGCCCGAGAACATCTTCAAGCCCATGAACAGGTTGCCGAGCGTCTTTATAACAATTTCTTGCTGAC
>CAJOPJ010000090.1 GCA_905236325.1 uncultured Selenomonadaceae bacterium | reverse complement strand
TTGATTCGTGGCGAAAGCGGCGCACTGATTTCAATTCAAGGCAACAAGGCTGTTCCTATGCAATTTGAAGACATTCGCGACCCCAAGACAGGCAAAACTTTCGTCCGCCGCGTGAATATTGATTCAGTTCAGTACGCAATTGCAGTCGGTTGCATGACGCGTATTGAAAAGGCTGATCTTGATAATGCTGAACTTGCAGCTGCGTTCAAAATGAGCGTTGAGGAATTTAAAAATCGGTTTGGCTATATTGTTGCTTAATAAAAAAAATTTACGCAAAAAAAATTATCTCGGCTTGTGTCGGGATTTTTTTTGTTTTTAAAATACGCAATAAAAAACATCTGTCGGTTTGACAGATGCTTTTTTGATTTTAGTAAATTCAGTTTCAAGGATTTACAGCGTCTTTGAAAGCCTTGCCGGCTTTGAAGGACGGTAATTTTGAAGCCGGAATGTCAATTTCTTCGCCGGTGCGAGGATTGCGACCTTTACGCGCACTGCGTTCGCGGTTTTCAAAAGTACCGAAACCGATAAGTTGGACTTTATCGCCCTCAATCAAAGCCTGTTTGATTGCTTCAAAAACTGCTGTTACAGCTTTATCAGCCTTTTTGCGATCCAATTCTGATTTTTCTGCAACTGTTGCAACTAATTCTGCTCTTGTCATTAAAAATTCCTCCTAACAAAAATACTGTGAGACTTTAACAGAAAGTTTCTAAAAAATCAACACCTTTTAGACAGAAATATCGATAGTATTACCAAGTGTGGGGTCAAGACTACCCACCGATTCCAAAGTTTCCTCTAACATTTCAGCGTCAGTCTCCATTGCCATTTTTAAAACAGCAACTCCGAAGTCTTGTTGCGCCCGCGCCATATGCATATCCACCGACATTGCCGCGATACTCATATCCATAAAAACTTCCCCCTTTCCTTAGTCAAGCGTTATATTAGCACAAGGTTTAATGCTATGCAACTTTTTTTTCGCGTAATGGCGCAATTTTTTTTAATCTGCAGAAATTCTAAGCTGATGAACAGCAGATTTTTCAACATCGATATCTGATTCTGTACGCAGGAAAGTTTCAAAAACTTCGCCGGTTTTTGTATTGACAGCCTCAACATGAACGCCGGACGCATCGACTTTAAATGTAACTTTAATTGGTGTGTCGCGTGGTGTTTCCGGTGGAAGATTAACAATCAATTCGCCCAGCAATTTGACATTGTGTGCAGGGTCTGTAGCTTGTGGATTGCCGTCTTCATCAACGCAGGGAATTAAAGTATCTTCAGTTGACATATTTTCAAAAGCACGCAGTCTGACGCGTTCTTGATTGTCCTCCATTGGGTAGTAAGTTTTTGTAAAGACTGCGGGCATTTTTTCGCCAATTTTTATAAAATTTTCCAAAACATAAGTTGGCTTGCTGGCTTTCATATCCATAACGCCGGGACCGAATGAACGCGGCGTTTGGTCTTCAACAATAAATTTTGCAGTGAGCTGTTCAGCTTTGCTTGAAGTTTCAGTTGGCGTTGAGCCTTCTTCAGTCGGCGTGGAAATATCTGAACCTGCGCCGCCTTCTTCAACAACCAACATACTTGCGTAAAGTGCCGCGCCTTTGGCAACTGCTTGATCGGGGTCGTGCTGTTGAACTTTGCCGGGAAATTTTGCTTCAACAGCGTCTTTAATCATCGGCATATAAGTTGAGCCGCCGACCAAAAGCACTGTATCAATCACAGCGTCAGGAACTTTTGCCAGCGTCGATTCAACAAAGTTCATTGTTTGCGCAACTTTATCAGCAGTCATCTGTTCAAAATCTGCGCGTGTGATATTTATTTCAGTGCGCGAGCCATTAACATCAATTCTGACTTTGGCTGATTGTTTTTTGCTGAGTTTGCGTTTGGCTTCCTCAACCTTGCTGCGAATGTCTTGGCGCGTTTCAGCTTCAATATCTTCTGCAGTCAAGCCATTTTCATCGCAACAGACGCGCAAAATATAATCAAACAATCTGTCGTCCCAATCTTTGCCGCCGAGTCTGTCATCGCCGCCGGTTGCTAAAACATTTATTTTTTGAAAATCTTTACCGCTTTCATTTTGCGCCATTGACATTTTAACAACAGTTACATCGAAAGTGCCGCCGCCTAAGTCATAAACTAAAATTGTTCTGTCTTCTTGAAATTGACGCGCACAATAACTTAAAGCCGCAGCAGTCGGTTCATTAACCAAACTCAAGACATTAAAACCTGCAAGTTCGCCGGCTTGCTTAGTTGCGCTGCGTTCTTCAAGACCAAAATACGCAGGTACAGTTATAACAACATCTTCAATTTTGCCGCCTTGACTTTCAACAAGATTTTTCAAGCGCGTCAAAATCAGCGCAGAAATTTCAACAGGCGTGTAAGTTTTGCCGTCAAATTCATAAGTACGCATATCACGCTTGCCAATTTCGCGCTTAACAAATTGAACTACTCTGTCGCCGTCGGTTTCAATATTTTCTTTCGCAGCTTGACCGACTACAACATTATTTTCATTTTCAAAAAAAACTACAGACGCAACTGTGTTTGAATCATCTTCATTATTGCGAATGACTTCAGGATTGCCATTTGAATCCAAACGCGCAATGCATGAATAAGTCGTCCCTAAATCTATTCCATAAGTCGCCATAAAAAATTTTCCTCCTATAGCTTAATTAAATCTCCAAGTTTTTTATCTGTGCCGGTTAGGTTTTACAATTTCAATCCCCCCTCCAAAAAATATAAATCCTTGCGATAAATTTATTCCATTCTGGCAAATTCAGATTTTTTATTTGTTTCTTCCAGCGTCGAATCATAAACAAAAACATCGACATATTCGCGGTAAAGTGGACGACCATTTCTGATAACACCGGCGCGTCGGCTTTTGGCGATTGTGTTGTGCAAATTTTTGTCATCGGTAGAAATTGTGTTGATAACTTTTGTAAGCAGGGGACGGCGCGTTTCGCCTTGTTGCGAATGAAAAATTTCTGCGTCATATTCTGCTAAAATATCTTCCAATTCATCGAACAACAAATTCAAAGTCCGCCGACCTTTAGTTGAAATAGTTTCGTCGCCAAGCAGTGTTTGATATTCAACGCAAGCAGCCGCAATAGATTTTAAAATTGGCGTGAATTGTTCGCCGCGTTTTTCTTCTTTCAACGCCTCAAGTTCAGCATACATTCCTTGCCTAACTTGATTTTGGAAATTTATATTTTCGCGCAAAACTTGAGTCAGTTGCCGCGCATTTTTGTCTTGAGATTCCAAAATTAAATTTATCATATCAACCAATTTGTTTAAGTCAATTTGCGGAGTTTCTGTTTCTTCAGCAGTAAAATCAGCTTGCGCCTCCATTGTTTCAACCTCCTTTGAATCACAGCAACTTATCATAACAAAAATTAAAATTTCGTCAACTGAATTTATAAATTCTACCAGTGATAAGGCTCGCCACGATTTATTTTAAAAGCGCGATAAATTTGTTCAACCAAAATCAGCCGTGCCATTTGATGCGTAAAAGTCATTGGCGAAAAACTCAATCTGAAGTTCGCAATTTTTTTGACTTCATCGCTCAAGCCAAATGCGCCGCCAATTACAAAAGTTATTTCGCTCACGCCGTGCAATGTTAAGTCAGAAAATTTTTGTGCAAATTTTTCTGAGGTTAAAAAATTTCCTGCCACGTCCAAGACAAAAATAAAACTTTCTTTTGGCAAGGCAGATAAAATTTTCTTGCCTTCTTCGACAACTGATTTTTGTTCAGGAATTTCGCGCACTTCAAATTTCACAAAAGGCTTAAGTCGCTTTAAATATTCAGCAACGCCGGCTTGCAGAAATTTTTCCTTCAACTTGCCTATTGTTATCAAAGTAATTTTCAATCAAAATCCCCCTGCTTTGAAAAAAAAATGTCGCCTTCCTGCAAAAAAATTAGCCTTCAGCCAAAAGCTAAAAGCTAATTTAGATTATGGATTTTAGATTTTTTTGCTAATAGCTAACAAATAATTTTTGACAGCTAAAATTAGTGCCTTGGTTGTGGCATTTCCTGCAAAGTTGCTTCGACAGTCTGTTCAACGCCGTCGCGTTCGTAAGTAACAGTAATTTTGTCACCAACTTTTTTGGAGGTAATTTCTGCGCGAATTTCAGTTACAGAATTAACAGCCGTGCCGTCAATGGCAAGAATAACATCGCCGCGTCTTAAGTTTGCCAATTCAGCCGGACCGTCAAGTGCGACTTGGAAGATATAAACGCCTTTGTCAATGCTGAGCTGATAGCCGTAACGTGCGGCAGTCTGCTTATCAAAAATTGTCACGCCGAGATATGGTCGTGCAACATAACCTTTGTCAATAAGTTCATTTATGACATTTTGCACTGTGTTGATCGGAATTGCAAAAGCCATACCTTCGACACCATCAGTAGCAAGTTTTGCGCTGTTTATGCCGATAACTTCGCCGTCAAAGTTCAAAAGTGCGCCGCCGGAATTTCCGGGACTAATCGCCGCATCGGTTTGAATCAATTTTACAAGGCGTTCATTCAGTTCAAGCGTTCTATTGAGTGCGCTGATAACGCCAACTGTTACACTGCCGCGAAATTCAAGTCCCATTGGATTGCCGATTGCTATTGCAGGTTCGCCAACCATAATTTCATCTGAATTGCCAAAAGTTGCAGTCGGCAAATTATCTGCATTGACTTTAACAACAGCAATGTCAGTCATTTCGTCCGTGCCGACAAGTTCAGCATTTAAAGTTGTGCCGTCAGCAAAAGACACAATCAATTCACGCGCACCGGCAATAACATGATTATTTGTAACAATGTAGCCATCCTTGCGGAAAATAACACCACTGCCTACGCCTTCGGATTCAATTTGTCTATTGAAGTAATCACGCGCAACAGCTTTATTTGTAATTCCGACAACTGCAGGACCAACTTGTTGAGCCACACGCACAACAGGCGTATTTCTTGCGCCGGAACTTGCAGCTTCAACCATAGTTTGCGAATTTGTTGCGGCAACTTCATTTTCGCCGGTTAAATCGTCGCTAATATTTTTGTCACAGCCGCTAAAAACCAATGCGCTACACATAAACGCAGCAACTAAAAATTTTGTAAGTTTCGATTTTCCAATTTTCATTTTTTTATTACCTCCTTTGCAAATTTTACTTTGTAGCAAAAAAAAATACAAGTTAATTTTTAATTAGTGCGTGTTTATCGCGTCCTTTTAAATAGTCAATATATTTTTTGCCCCAAATTTCAATGCTGTCCAAAACCGGCTGAAAACTTTTTCCAATTTCAGTCAAAGAATATTCCACACGCGGCGGAACTTCAGGAAAAACTTCGCGATGAACAAATCCCTCGCGTTCCAAAAGTTTGAGTTGTTGCGCTAAAGTGGTTCGAGTAATTCCGAATGACTTTTGAAGTTGTCCAAATCTTTTTGCTCCGCTAGAAAGTTCATTTAAGATTGGAAAAATCCATTTGCCCAAAATCAACTGCTGAGTTGTATAATATGGACAAACGCCAAATAAATTTTTTTCTTCAAATTCAAATTTTTTCACGACTTACCTCCGAAAAAGTTTCTTCAAAGATACATTTCACATTGAATAACACTACTTGCTTAATTTTAAATGCTGATTATAATTAACGCAAATAGAAAATTTAAAATTTTTTTTGCAATTCATTAAATCTTTTTGTACCGTCAAGAAGTTCACGCAAAATTGGAATTGTCCACTTTCTTGAAAGAAAATG